>NZ_JASJVF010000213.1:0-5764 GCF_035019805.1 Cryobacterium sp. 10I1 | reverse complement strand
GGACGCGGACCAGCTCAGGGCGAGTCGCCGGCGTGCCCTGGTGATGCCGACGTAGAGCAGCCGGCGTTCCTCGTCGATCTGCTCGAAGGTACCCGCGTAGCTGATCGGGACGAGCCCCTCTGACAGCCCCACCACGAAGACGGCGTCCCATTCGAGGCCCTTGGCCGAGTGCAGCGTCGCGAGGGTCACCGCCGAGACGGTCGGTTCGTGCTGGCCTGCCTGCCGCTCCATCAGTTCGTCGGTGAACTGGCGGAACGTCGTTCCGGGCGCGGCCTGGTCGACGAGCCCCATGATGGCGTTGAGCGATTCCCAGCGGTCCCGCACCGCACCGGCGGCCTCCGGCGCTGTCTGGCTCCAGCCGAGCGAGCGCAGCACGTCGCTGGCCGACTTGAACAGCGGCTCGCCCACGATCGAAACGGATGCCGCTCGCAGCTGCATCACGGCCTGCTTGACCTCGGTGAGGTCGAAGAACCGCTTCGATCCACGGATCTGGTAGCTGATGGACAGGTCGCCGAGCGCGGTCTCGAGCGCCGCGGCCTGCACGTTGACCCGGTAGAGCACGGCGATGTCTTCCGGCCGGATGCCGGATTCGATCAGTTCGAGGATCTGCTGGGCGACCCCGCGTGCCTCCGCGAGGTCGTTCGCGTACTCGTGCACGCTCGGTTCGACCCCCGGCTCCGCCGAGTGCGCGCGCAGGGTGAGCGCCCCGGTGCGGCCGCGCATCAGCTGGTTCGCGGTCGTGACGATCGCCCCCGTCGACCGGTAGTTCTGTTCGAGGCGCACGACCGTCGCATCCTCCCAGCGCTTGGGGAAGTCGAGAAGGTAGTCGCTGCGGGCGCCCGCGAAGGAATAGATGGTCTGGCTGGCGTCGCCGACCACGCACAGGTCCCTGCGTGGCCCGACCCAGAGGGCGAGCAGGTCGTGCTGCAACGGCGACACGTCCTGATACTCGTCGACGACGAAGAACCGGTACTGCTCGCGCACCTGCAGGGCGACGGAGGGTTCGGACTCGATCATCCCGGCCATCGCGAGCAGGACATCCTCGAAGTCGATCTGCTTGCGCTCATCCTTCAGCCGCTCGTAGCGTTCGTGCATCGCCACGACCTGGTCGGCGTCGAGCCGGCCGGGCAGGCTGCGCCTGGCGATGCCGGCGGCGTAGTCCTCGATGCTGAGCCCGGTGGTCTTGCGCCACTCGACCTCGGCGGCGAGGTCGCGCAGGGTCGCGGTGTCGAGCCGGAGTTTGAGCTGTTCGGCGGCGTGGCCGAGCAACCGGCCCTTTCCGTCGAGGATGCGCGGCGCCTGGCCGCCGACGACGTGCGGCCAGAAGTAGTTGAGCTGGGAGAGCGCTGCGGCGTGGAAGGTGCGTGCCGCGACGCCGCCGGCGCCGAGTTGGCGCAGCCGGCCCCGGAGTTCCGCGGCGGCCCGCGAGGTGAAGGTGAGCGCCATCACCCGGTTCGGGGCGTACGCGCCGGTCATCACCCCGTAGGCGATCCGGTGGGTGATCGCGCGGGTCTTGCCGGTGCCTGCGCCCGCGAGCATGCACACCGGCCCGACGAGGGCCTCCGCGGCGATGCGCTGCTGGTCGTCGAGGCCGGCCAGAAGCGTCTCGGGGGTCAGCGCCATCCGGCGACCAGGTCGGGGCCGAAGTCGATCGGTCCGCCGTACCACTGCTCGATGATCGCGCGTGCGATCGAGGAGCGGCCGGGCAGGATGATGCTGTCGCCGGCCGCGGCCAGTTCGGAGCGGCTGAACCAGCGCAGGTCGAGGATCTCGTCACCGTCAGGCAGGACACCGTCCGGCTGCTGGCCGTCGGCGAGGCGCGCGGTGAAGCCGAACATGATCGAGGCGGGGAACGGCCACGGCTGGGAGCCGAGGTAGACCGGGTCGGTGACGCGGAGGCCGGACTCCTCGAACATCTCGCGGATGACGGCCGCCTCGAGGGACTCCCCCGGTTCGACGAAGCCCGCGAGCAGGGAATAGCGGTTGTTCTCCCACAGGGCGTTCGACCCGAGCAGGATGCGCTCGTCGGCATCGGTGATCAGCACGATCACGGCGGGGTCCGTTCGGGGGAACACCTGGCTGCCGTCCACGGGGCACCGGCGGCTCCAGCCGCCGCCCTCGACCTCGGTTGCGGCGCCGCAGCGCGGGCAGTGCGCGTGCGAGGCGTGCCAGTTCGCGAGCGCGAGCGCTTCGGTGAAGAGGCCGGCGTCGCGGTCGGAGAGGGCGCTCGCGACAGTGCGGAGCGGCACCCAGAGGGACTCGTCCGGTTCGAGGGTCGCGGCCGCGCCGTCGTCGAGGATAACGGCGACCAGGCGGGTGCCCGCGGGTTCCGCGCCCTCGTCGGCGAGGGACCTGCCGAGGTAGAGCTCGATCGGGGTCTGCGCGACGAGGGCGGGCGGGAACAGGCGCAGCCGGGGCCGGCGGCTTCCGGTATCGGTTGCGGCGAGCTCGTGGGTGCCTGCGGGGGCCGCACCCGGCGTTCCCGCCAGGAGGGTGGACCCGCGCCAGAGCGGGAGGACGCGCGTGGAGGCATCCGCCCGGAGCTCGTCGAAGAGTCCGGGTATGGCCCGGGTGAGGTGGTCCCTGTCGACGGCGTGGCGCGACAGTGGCAGTTGGGAGGTGAACGTGAACGGCATGAAGACCCTTCGGACTCTGGCGTGACTGCCGAAGTTATGTGGAGGCGTGGCGAACGACCACACCGAGGGGAAGTCGACCTAACCTAGTAGGCATGGCCAGATCCCATCTCACTCTAGCCGCGCTCGCCACTTCAGCCGTGCCCGGTCTCGACGTCGTCCAGGCCCGCAGCCATGGCTCCAGCGGGCGCTCCTCCGGCGCGCCCGGAGCATACGATTCCGCTGTCCTGCTGGACCGCGACGGACGCTCCCTGATCATCCGGGTGCCGCTTTCCCAGGCCGCGGAGACCGAGCAGTCCGCGGACCTCGTCGCGCTCCGCGCCCTGACCGTCGGCAATCGCAGCCGCCTGCCGTTCGACGTTCCGCAGTTCGTCGGGCAGGCCCCGCTCAGCGGGACGCGCGCCGTCGTCTACGAGTTCCTGCCCGGCGACACCTTCGACGCGGACGCCCTCACCGGACACGCCGGGGTCTCCGGGTCGATCGGCCGGGCCATCGCGGCCATACACGGCCTGCCGACCGCGGTGGTGAGCGATGCCGGGCTCACGCAACGCAGCGCCCAGGACTGCCGCACCGAGGTGATCGACCTGATCGGCCGCACCGAGGCGACCGGGTACCTGCCTGCGGCCCTGCTCCGCCGCTGGGAGCTCGCGACCGACGACGACGCGCTCTGGCAGTTCCTGCCCTGCGTCATCCACGGTTCACTGTCCGCGGAGTCCTTCCTGATCGGCGAGGATTCCGTGACGGCCGTGCTCGGCTGGGCGGCGCTGAGCGTCGGCGACCCGGCCAGGGACCTGAACTGGTTGCTCGCCTCCCGGGGAGCCGCCGGCGAAGCGGCGATCGCATCCTACGGCGGCGTGCGCCAGGGCAACGACCCGCGCATCACGCAGCGGGCGATGCTCTACGCAGAGCTCGAGCTCGCACGCTGGCTGCTGCACGGCACCGACACCCGCAACCAGGGAATCGTCGATGACGCCGTCGCGATGCTCGACGGGCTCGTCGAGAACGTGCACCACGCGACCTCGCACCCGCTGTCCCCGAAGACCGGCCCGATCCTGAACGTGTCCGAGGTCGAGAGCCTGCTCGCCGCGACCCCGTACGCCGCGGTGAAGCGCGCGCCGGCCGCCGCGATGCACACGGATGCCTACACGCTGTCCGACTTCGAGACCGGCGAGTTCGCCGACGAACCGGACACCACCGGCGCGATCGACGTCGTGGGCGACGGCACGGACACCGGCACCGGCGCCGAGGTGCGGGACACGACCGAGGACCACGCCGCCACGAGGTCCGCCTCGGAGTAGAGCCGCTCGGGGGCGACCACGGTGTCGTCGGCGACGAAATAGAACACCGCGTCGACCTCGTCAGGGTCGATCCCCTTCCAGGTCGCGTACGCGAGGCGGTAGAGCGCGAGCTGCGTCTGCTTGAGTTCGAGGTCCGCTGCGTTCTTCGGCGCCCGGCCCGTCTTCCAGTCCACGACCTGGTAGCCCGTCCCTGTGCGGTACACCGCGTCGAGCTTGCAGATGAAGACCTGGCCGGCGAGCACGTAATGGATCTCGATTTCGACCTCCTCCGGTTTGAGGCCGGCCCAGGGCGACCGTTCGAAGGTCGCCTGGAGGCGTTCGAGCTGGGCCTGCTCGAGCGGCTGGTTCTGGTCGAGGTCGAGTTCGAAGGCATCGGCATCCGTGTCGGTGTCTGCTTCGAAGAGCCCGGCGTCGATCCGGTCGCCGCCGAGGAGGCCGCCGGCCCGTCGCTCGACCCAGGAGTGGAAGAGGGTGCCGAGCCGGGTGGCCCGGTACGGCCGCTCGGGCATGGGGCGGCGCACCTGTGCGGCGACCCCGGCGGGATCGTCGACGTAGTCCTTGAACCGCGAGGCGGGGATGCGGGCGGGCAGCGGTGCGACCGTGCCTGCGCCCAGGCGGAGGGCGCGTTCCTCGAGCAGCAGGGTCACGACGTGGGACCAGCGTGTCTCGCGGGCCAGGGCGTCCGGATCGTTCGCTGCGGCGCGCACCCCGGAAGCGGCCTCTTCGACGACGGCCCGGCGGGTGCCGAGCGGGTCGAAGGGCCAGGCCGGCGTGAGGCCGTCCTCCGGGGCCGGTTTCTCGGCGTTGGCGCTTTCCTCTGGCAGGGGGTCGATGAGGCCGGCCTCCGCGAGCTCGACGAGGTAGCGGCTCGGGGTGCGCACGGTCGAGCCAGAGCCCCAGAACGAACCGGTCAGCAGGAGTTCGTGCCTGGCCCGGGTGGTGGCGACGTAGATCAGCCGGCGTTCCTCGTCGTCGTGGCGGCCGGCGAGGTCCGCCTTGTACGCCTGGAAGGCGAGGTCGTAGGACAGCTGGCTGTCGTGGCCGGTCCAGTCGAGCTGGGGCAGTTCGGCGTGGTCGCCGCGGAACGGGTACGGCAGCTCGCCGAAGCGGATCCAGCCGGTGACCTCGCGCGCGGGGGCCGGCAGGCTCTTGTCTGTGAGGTTCGGGATCGCGACGTAGTCCCACTCGAGGCCCTTCGCGCCATGGATGGTGAGGAGTTGCACGGTGCCCTGTTCGGCCACCTCGGCGCGCGGTCCCCTGTCGTCGGCGAGTTCGGCCCGGCCGAGCCAGCGCAGGAAGCTCGCGGCGGTGCCGAGCTCGTCACTCGCGAGGAAGTCGGAGATGGTGTCGTGGAAGGCGTAAAGGTTCGCGAGGCCGAGGCTGTTGTTCTCGTTCGCGACGAGTTCGACGTCGAGGAGGAGCTCCTGTTCGACTAGGCGCACGAAGTCGAGCAGCGGAAGACCGGCCCGCGAGCGCAACCAGGCCAGCAGCTTGCCTGCTGCGCGCAGCCGCTCACGGCCGGTGTCGGTGAAGCCGGCGAGCTGGCCGTGACCGGGCGGCGCCGCCGCGGCGAAGTCGAGGGCGTCGACGAGGGAGGCCCCCTCGTCGTCGGCGACGGACGCACGGAGCTTCTCCGTGAGCTCCCGGCTGACGGCCTTCTGCGCCCAGTCGTGGGCGGCGAGCCAGCGCGAGACGGCCGCGAGGTGCTGCAGGTCGCGCGGGCCGACCTGGAACCGGGCACCACTCAGCAACCGGACGAGTTCGCTTCCCGCCGAGGGATCGTGCACGACCCTGAGCACGCTGACGACGTCGGTGACTTCCGGGCTGCTCTCC
>NZ_JASJVF010000212.1:0-5772 GCF_035019805.1 Cryobacterium sp. 10I1 | reverse complement strand
GTCGTGGTCGGCGTGGGGGTCGGGGCCGGCTGGCCACCGCCGGATCCCGGGCGCACCACGATCAGCACGATGATGACTATCACGAAGAGCAGGCCAAGACCCACGATGAGGCGGCGGCGCCAGTAGACCTTGCTTGACTGGGGGCCGACCGGATGTTTGATCGTCGACATGCCCCAAGGCTAACGAGCTTTGCCCGGCAGCCGCGGGAAGGCGCTGCGTGTCGGCGCGGATTCCCGGCCTCAGCCGAGCCGCTTCACCATTCTGGTGTTGCCGAGCGTGTTGGGCTTCACCCTGGCCAGGTCGAGGAATTCGGCGACGCCCTCATCGTGGGAGCGGACGAGTTCGGCGTAGACGAGCGGGTCGACGGTCTCCGAGCCCATGTCGGTGAATCCGTGCCGGGTGAAGAAGGGCACCTCGAACGTGAGGCAGAACAGTCGGGAGAGGCCGAGCTCGCGGGCATCCGCTTCGAGGCGGGCGAGCAGAGCGTGGCCGACACCGCGGCCGAGCCAGTCGGCAGTAACAGCGAGGGTGCGCACCTCGCCGAGGTCCTCCCACATCACATGCAGGGCACCGACGCCGATGAGTTCGCCTGCGGTGTCTTCGACCACGCGGAACTCCTGGACGGCCTCGTAGAAGACGACGCTTTCCTTGCCGAGCAGGATGCGCTCCTGGACGAGCGGCGCCACCAGGGTCTGGATGCGCGGGACGTCGCTCGTGCGCGCCCGGCGTACCGAATACTCCTGCTCCTGCATGCCAGCCCTCTCGCCCGTGCTCGTGTGCGTCACACCCAGTCTATTGAGCACGGGCACGCGGAAGGGGCCAGGCGGATGTCTCCGCCTGGCCCCTCCAGGTTGTCGTGCGTCGGGTGCTTAGTCCGTTGCGACCGCGAGGTCGGGCGTGCCCGACCCGGTGCCGAGCGCGGCCGAGGCGTTCACGCCGATGGACACGGGCGTGGCACGCGCCGTCGTGGTGAACACGTACTCGCCGGCGAGGAAGTCGACGTGCACGTGGTCACCCGCGTTGAGCTCGCCCTGCAGGATCTTCTCGGAGAGACGGTCCTCCACCTCGCGCTGGATCGCACGGCGCAGCGGCCGGGCGCCGAGAGCGGGGTCGAAGCCGACCTCGATCAGGTGCTCCTTCGCGGGGATCGTCAGTTCGACGGTCATGTCGCGGTCGAGCAGGCGGTCGCTGAGGCGCTTGATGAACAGGTCCACGATCTGGAGCAGTTCCGGCTTGGTCAGCTGCGGGAAGACGATGACCTCGTCGACGCGGTTGAGGAACTCGGGCTTGAAGTGCTTCTTGAGCTCCTCCTTCACCTTGCCGCTCATCCGCTCGTAGCCGGTCGTCGTGTCGCCCGAGAGCTGGAAGCCGACGGGCGAGCTGCTGATGTCCTTGGTGCCGAGGTTCGTGGTCATGATGATCACGGTGTTCTTGAAGTCGATCACGCGACCCTGGCCATCCGTCAACCGGCCCTCTTCCAGGATCTGGAGGAGGGAGTTGAAGATGTCCGGGTGGGCCTTCTCGATCTCGTCGAACAGCACAACGGAGAACGGCTTGCGACGCACCTTCTCGGTGAGCTGGCCGCCCTCTTCGAAGCCGACGAACCCGGGAGGCGCACCGAACAGGCGCGACACGGTGTGCTTCTCGCCGTACTCGCTCATGTCGAGCGAGATCATGGCGGCCTCGTCATCGAAGAGGAACTCGGCGAGCGCCTTGGCGAGCTCGGTCTTGCCGACGCCGGTGGGGCCGGCGAAGATGAACGAACCGCTCGGGCGCTTCGGGTCCTTGAGTCCGGCACGGGTGCGTCGAATGGTCTTGGCGAGCGCCGAGATGGCCTCTTCCTGGCCGATGACACGCTGGTGCAGGGCCTTCTCCATGAAGACGAGCCGCGACGACTCCTCCTCGGTGAGCTTGAACACCGGGATGCCGGTCGCCTGGGCGAGCACCTCGGCGATCAGGCCCTCGTCGACGACGGCGGTCGTCTTGACGTCGCCGGACTTCCACTTCTTCTCGAGGCGCAGTCGCTCGCCGAGGAGGTTCTTCTCCTCGTCGCGCAGGCCGGCGGCCTTCTCGAAGTCCTGGTCCTCGATCGCGGTCTCCTTCGCGGCGCGGACGACGGCGATCTTCTCGTCGAATTCGCGCAGCTCGGGCGGGCTCGACAGGATCGAGAGGCGGAGGCGCGCGCCGGCCTCGTCGATCAGGTCGATGGCCTTGTCCGGGAGGAACCGGTCGGACACGTAGCGGTCGGCGAGGTTCGCCGCGGCCACGAGGGCGCCGTCGGTGATGGACACCTTGTGGTGCGCCTCGTACCGGTCGCGCAGTCCCTTGAGGATGTTGATGGTGTGAGGAAGGGACGGCTCCGCGACCTGGATCGGCTGGAAGCGGCGCTCGAGCGCGGCATCCTTCTCGAAGTGCTTGCGGTACTCGTCGATCGTCGTCGCACCGATCGTCTGCAGCTCACCGCGGGCGAGGAGCGGCTTGAGGATCGACGCCGCGTCGATGGCGCCCTCAGCGGCACCGGCACCGACGAGGGTGTGGATCTCGTCGATGAAGATGATGATGTCGCCGCGGGTGCGGATCTCCTTGGTGACCTTCTTCAGGCGCTCCTCGAAGTCACCGCGGTAGCGGCTTCCGGCGATGAGCGAGCCGAGGTCGAGCGAGTAGAGCTGCTTGTCCTTGAGCGTCTCGGGCACATCACCCTTGACGATGGCCTGGGCGAGGCCCTCGACGACAGCGGTCTTGCCGACGCCGGGCTCCCCGATCAGGACCGGGTTGTTCTTCGATCGCCGGGACAGGATCTGCATGACCCGTTCGATCTCTTTCTCACGACCGATCACGGGGTCGAGCTTGTTCTCGCGCGCGGCCTGGGTGAGGTTACGGCCGAACTGGTCGAGAATCTGGCTGCCCGCCGGTCCGCTCGCCGTCTCGTTGGCACCGACCTGGACCTGCTCCTTGCCCTGGTAGCCGGACAGGAGCTGGATGACCTGCTGGCGCACCCGGTTGAGGTCAGCGCCGAGCTTGACGAGCACCTGGGCGGCGACGCCTTCACCCTCGCGGATGAGGCCGAGCAGGATGTGCTCGGTGCCGATGTAGTTGTGGCCGAGCTGCAGGGCCTCACGGAGGCTCAGCTCGAGCACCTTCTTGGCGCGCGGCGTGAACGGGATGTGCCCGGTCGGCTGCTGCTGGCCCTGGCCGATGATGTCCTGGACCTGCTCGCGCACGGCGTCGAGCGAAATGCCCAGGCTCTCGAGGGCCTTGGCGGCGACGCCTTCACCCTCGTGGATCAGCCCGAGCAGGATGTGCTCGGTGCCGATGTAGTTGTGGTTGAGCATCTTGGCCTCTTCCTGGGCCAAAACGACGACACGACGAGCTCGGTCGGTAAATCTCTCAAACATGTGATCACTCCCTTGGCACCAGGGGCAGGTGTGGCGCCGATACATCGAGAGTAACGAGGGAAGCAACCAAAGCGCGCCTCTGTTCGCCGCAGGCGTGACGGATGTCTGCGTCCGGCAATCCTTGCGGCGTCGCTTGAGTGGGTAATACCCTCATCATCGGGTCCGTGCGGCAGCCGCACCGGGTCGACGGCGGCGAGAGGCAGCATCATGGACGGCGTGGACAATCCGCAGGTCACGGCCCGGGCGAAAAACGGTCTCACGAAGAACCGGCCGCATGAGGCGGATGCCCGGAGCCGGGCGTCCCGGCCGCGCGTGACGCCGGGGGTGCGCTGGGGCCGCGTGGCGGCATCCGCTCGGCAGGACGAGCCGCTCGCGGTCGCCACGACGCTGCGATCGCCCTTCATCGCCGGATTCGTCGGGGCGCTCGGGGTGCTCTCTGCCGTGGTGCTCGGGGTCGCGCTTGCGTCGCTCTCGACGATCCTGATCTCGATCGGCGCCGCCCTGTTCATCGCCCTCGGCCTCGATCCCGTGGTGCGGCTGCTCGTCGGCAGGGGCCTGCGCCGCCCGCTCGCCATCGGGCTCGTGTTCGTGACCCTCACCGTCATCGCCGTGCTGCTCGTACTGCTCGTCGTTCCCGTGGTCGTGCGGCAGGTCGTGACCTTCGCCCAACTGGCGCCCGGCTACCTGGTCGGCCTGGAGCACCAGGACTGGTTCATCCTGTTGTCGGACCAGCTCGGGATCATCGACCTGCCCGCTCTCTTCGAGGGACTCATCGCCCTCGCGACCGACCCTGCGAGCTGGTTGTTCGTGGGCTCCGGCCTGGTCAAGGTCGGCGTCGGCCTCATCAACGGGATCACCGGCGGGATGATCGTGCTCATCCTGAGCCTGTACTTCCTCGCGTCGCTCGACCCGATGAAGAAGGCGTTGTACGCGCTCGTGCCACGCCCGCGCCGGCCGGGCTTCATCGACATCTCCGAGCAGATCACCGGCTCGATCGGCGGCTATGTGAACGGGATGCTGCTGCTCTCGTGCCTGAATTCGGGCCTCGGCCTCGTGGCGATGCTGATCATCGGCGTGCCGTTCGCGGGGGTGCTCGCGGTCGTGGTCTTCGCGCTCGCGCTCGTGCCGCTGATCGGCTCGGTGTTCGCCGCGGCGATCGTGGTCGCGGTCGCCCTGCTCGCCTCCCCCGCGACGGCACTCTGGATCGGCCTCTACTACCTCGTGTACCTGCAGATCGAGGCCTACGTGCTCACCCCGCGGGTGATGAACAAGGCGATCGCCGTGCCCGGCTCACTCGTGGTGATCGGGGCGATCGCCGGCGGGGCACTGCTCGGGATGCTCGGGGCGCTCATCGCGATCCCGGTCACGGCCTCGATCCTGCTGATCATCAAGACCGTCGTCGTGCCCCGGCAGGACCGCGCCCGCTGACCCTCCCGACCGACCCTGACGGTCAGCGGGCGAGGGCATGGCGGGCCGCGGCCACCATGGCCTCGACGCCGGTCTGGATCGTGGGGTCCTGTACCGGAGCGTAGAACGGCGAGTGGTTGAAGTGCACGTCCTGCATGCGGCCGGCGGCGATCGCGGCACGGAACGCGGCGGGGTCGCCGCCACCGGTGAACCAGAAGAAGGACGGGCAGCCTGCGCGGGTGCCCCAGAGGCCGAAGTCCTCGCTCGGCGCCGCCTGCGGGCCGACGCCCACCCGGCCGGCGCCGAAGCGTTCTGTGAACAGTGCAGCGAACTCGGCCGTCACGGCCGGCTCGTTGACCAGGGCCGGCACCGAGAAGGTGACCTCGATCTCCGGCGGGCGCGGCGAACCGGCCGCCTCGCACTCGCCGGTGACGATCCGGGTGATGGCGGCGAGCATCCGCTCACGCACGAGCGGTTCGTAGGTGCGCATGCTGATGCCGAGCTCGGCAGAGTCGGGGATGATGTTCTGCTTGGTGCCGGCGTGCAGGGTGCCGATCGTGAGCACGCCGAAGTCGGCGGCGGCGATCTCGCGCGACACGATCGTCTGCAGGTGCAAGACGACGGATGCCGCGAGCACGACGGGATCGACGGACTGCTCGGGGGTGGATCCGTGTGACCCCGTGCCGTGCAGCACGATGCGGATCGAATCGGCCGCGGTCATGACGCTCCCTGCCCGGTAGAGCAGCTCGCCGGCCGGCCACGGGGTGACGTGCTGGCCGAGGGTGATGTCGGGCGTTCCGAAGCGGTCGAAGAAGCCATCGTCGATCATCGCGGCGGCGCCGGCGCCGAGCTCCTCGGCGGGCTGGAACACGAGCTGGAGGGTGCCGGACCAGTCGGCGCGCTGCCCGGCGAGGATGGCGGCGGCGCCGATCAGCCAGGTGGCGTGCATGTCGTGGCCGCAGGCGTGCAT
>NZ_JASJVF010000211.1:0-5789 GCF_035019805.1 Cryobacterium sp. 10I1 | reverse complement strand
GTCGCGGCCGTGCTCGTCTCCGCGGCGAAGCCCTGGGCGGGCTTGACGTCGGTGAGTCCCCTGCCCATCGTGAGGATGATCCGCCAGCCGCCGGTGTACGTGCCGATCGCGATGGCGAGCGCGCACGTGCAGATGACCCACCACTGCGGGCCGCTGCCGACCGCCTGGAATCCGCCGGCGATGAGGGTCAGCGTGATCACGCCCATCGTCTTCTGCGCGTCATTGGTGCCGTGGGCGAGGGCGACGAGGGAGGACGAGAAGATCTGCGCGTACCGGAAGCCGCCCCGGCCGTCCGCTTTGCCTGCGTCACGACGCGTGATGAAGTAGGCGAGCCTGGTCGCGACGAGCGCGACGACACCGACCGTGACCGGTGCGATCAGGGCAGGCAGGATCACCTTCGCGAAGACGACGGTGAAGTCGACCGACTGGACGCCGATGCCGATGATGGCCGCGCCGATCAGGCCGCCGAAGAGGGCGTGGCTCGAGCTCGACGGCAGGCCGCGGAGCCAGGTGATCAGGTTCCAGACGATCGCGCCGATGAGCCCGGCGAAGATGATCTGCGGCGTGATCTGCACCCCGCCGTTGCCCTCGCGGATGATGCCCCCCGACACGGTCTTCGCGACCTCGGTGGAGAGGAATGCGCCGACGAGGTTGAGCACGGCTGCGAGGCCGACGGCGACCTTGGGCCGCATCGCCCCGGTCGCGATGGGCGTCGCCATCGCGTTCGCGGTGTCGTGGAAGCCGTTGGTGAAGTCGAAGACGAGGGACAGCGCAATGACGAGCGCGACGATCAGGGTGAGATCCACCGGAGGCTTTCTTGTTCGGCTGCAACAGGGTGCAGCCGAATCCGCGCTGCTTCCCGGACGCCGGACGGACAAGCGACCTAACGATCCTGACACTCCCGGGAGGTCAGGTCAATTCAGCGGGAATACTGCTCGCGTTCAGACGCCGTTCACCGGCGGCCCCTGCCCGCCCAGCCGCCCGCCCGGCTGCCCGGCTGCCCGCTCAGCTGCTCGCGACCACCGTCGCCAGGTCCGCGCCGAAGGTGAACGTGCGGCGCACGGGCACGCCAGCGAGCACGCCAGGCAGCCAGTGCCTGGCATCGTCCCACATCTCGTCGAGGGGCAGCGCTGCGACGTCGAACCAGACCGGGTTGAGTTCGTCCGATTCCCGGGGAGTGCCGCTCCAGTCGCTGCACACGAAGACGGACGATTCCTGGCTCCATGCCTCCCGGTGCGGGAACAGGTAGGTCAGCACCCCGAGGGCGGTGAGAGCGGATGCCGCGACGGAGAGTCCGGACTCCTCCTCGATTTCGCGCACCGCGGCATCCACCGCGGTTTCACCGGGTTCGAGCTTGCCGCCGAGGCCGACGATGTTGCCGAGGCCGAGGCCCTTCTTCTTCCGGCCGAGGAGCACCTGGGTGCCTCCGGCGGGCGATTCGCGGGTGAGGTAGCACACGCACACCTGGGGCAGGGTCATGGACCCAGCTTAACGGCGGGGTTTGTTAGGCTGCGCCTATGAATTTCGTTCCCGAATCGGGCACCATCACCATGTTCACGACCAACTGGTGCGGCTATTGCTCCCGGCTGAAGTCCCAGCTGGACAAGGCCGGCGTCGGCTACACCGAGGTCAACGTCGAAGAAGTCGACGGCACGAGTGAGCTCGTGATGAGCCTGAACGGTGGAAACCGCACCGTGCCGACGGTCCTGTTCCCGGACGGGTCGAGCGCGACCAACCCCTCGCTCGCGCAGGTCCAGGCCAAACTCGCCTGACCCTCTCCTCCCCGGTTCCACCAGCTGAGGGGTCGTAAATCGACCTTGTAACACGCTGAGGGGTCGCAATTCGACCTTCCCGTGTGCTGCGAAGGTCGATCTGCGACCCCTCAGGGATGCGATCGGGTGATGCTGCCGGCTCTAGCCGAAGAGGACGGCGGCCTCGTCGTAGCGTGCCTGCGGGACGGTCTTCAGGCCGATCGTGGCGTCGGCGATGCTGACGATCTCGATGTCGGTGCCCTTGAGCGAGACCATGGAGCCCCACTGGCCGGCGTGGATCGCGTCGACGGCGGCCATGCCCAGGCGGGTGGCGAGCACGCGGTCGTATGCCGACGGGGAGCCGCCGCGCTGGGTGTGGCCGAGGACGGTCGCGCGGGTTTCGATGCCGGTGCGCTCTTCGACCATCGGGGCGATCATTTCGCTGATGCCGCCGAGGCGGGGACGGTTGAACGCGTCGAGGCCCTTGGTGGAGAGTGCTTCCTCCATGCCGGCGAGCTTGAAGCCCTCAGAGACGACGAGGACCGGCGCGCGGCCGCGGTCGCGGACGCTGAGGACCCACTCGCAGATCTGCTCGATGGTCTGGCTCTGCTCGGGGATGAGGATGGCGTGTGCTCCGCCGGCCATGCCGGAGTGCAGGGCGATCCAGCCGACGTGGCGGCCCATGACCTCGACGATCATGCAGCGGCCGTGCGACTCTGCGGTGGTGCGGAGGCGGTCGATGGCCTCGGTCGCGATCTCGACGGCGGTGTTGAAGCCGAACGAGTAGTCGGTGGCCTCGAGGTCGTTGTCGATGGTCTTCGGCACGCCGACGATGCGGATGCCTGCGTCGGTGAGGCGGCGGGCTGCGGTCAGCGTGCCCTCGCCACCGATCGCGATAATGGCGTCGATGCCCTCGGCATCCATCATCTTCTGGATGTTAACGGGTCCGCCGTTCTCGCCCTCGAACGGGTTCGTGCGCGAGCTGCCCAGAATGGTGCCGCCCTGACGGGATAATCCACGCACACTGTGGCGATCGAGGGTCATGAACTCCCCCTGCACCAGCCCGCGCCAGCCGTTGCGGATTCCGATGAATTCATCATCGAGAACGCGGACACCTTTAAGGACGGAACCGCGAATAACCGCGTTCAACCCGGGGCAGTCTCCACCGCTCGTGAGGATACCAATTTTCATCTGTGACTGCTCCTTCATGCTCAAGTACTCATGTCGGCGCCTGCACCAACCCCTAATGATGGTCCCGAATCGGGGCCAGACTCAAATCCGCGCCGGGGAGTGCGGGCTACAGCTCCCCGTCGAGTGCCTGGGTGAGCAGGAACACGAGGGCGCTGGCCTGGATCGAGTCCTCGGACGAGGCCTCGCCCTCGACCCCGTCGAGCGCGCGGGCCGCGAGACCCTGCTTGCTGCCGATCAGTTCGGCGATGCGCGCGTCGATCGTGTGCGCGGCGATGATCCGCCACGCGGTGACCGGTTCCGACTGGCCGATGCGGTGCACCCGGTCGATGGCCTGGGTCTGCTCCGCGGCCGTCCAGCTGAGCTCGGCGAGCACGACGTTCGAGGCCGCCTGCAGGTTGACCCCGACGCCGGCGGCGCTGAGCGAGCAGACGACGACGGCGACACCCGGGTCGTTGTTGAACGAGTCGATCGCGGCCTGGCGGGCGAGCGCGGTCTGGTCGCCCCTGAGGGAGACGGAGCGCATGCCGCGCTTGGCGAAGATCTGCTCAGCGGTGTCCATGACGTCGATGTGCTTGGCGAAGAACACGACCTTGCCGACCGAGTGCGCGAGCTGCACGGCGTAGTCTGCGGCGAGCCCGGCCTTGGCCTGGCCGATCTTGCGCACCATGGTGAACACGTTCTCGCCCGTGGTCTGGCCCTTGGACTCCTCGAGCTCGGCGTGGGCGACCGCGCGGATGAACGCGGCCCGCTGGGCTCCGTCGAGGCTGGGCGCCGTGCGGCCGGGATGGCGCGCGGACACGAGGCCGTGGTACCGAGTGACGAGGCGGGCTGCGAGTTCCCGTTCGGCCTGGCGGATCGAGCGCCCGAGGTCGTCGTCGAGCTCGACCGGCAGGTCGGCGATGCGCTTGGCGGGCAGGTCCGTCGCGACGTCGACCTTGCGGCGGCGCACGATACCCATGTCGATGACCGCGGCCCTGGCTTCGGAGTAGAAACCGGCATCCGCCGGGGTGAGGCCGGTGGCCTCGAGCCGGGCCATCAGCTTCGCAGTCGGCTTGTCGCCGTCTATCCAGCCGAGGAACTGCCAGATGGCGCGGAAGTCGTCGACGTCGTTGATCAGGGGGGTGCCGGTCAGGGCCATCAGCAGCGGGTTGCCGCCGGGGGTGCGGCGGCGGATCTGCTCGGCGAGGGCGAGTACGTGGCGGGAGCGCTGCGACTGCAGGTTCTTGATGAAGTGCGCCTCATCGACGACCATGCCCTTGAAGCCGAGGGTGCCGAGCCAGGCCCTGTGCCGGTCGAGCACGTCGTAGTTCACGATGACGACGTCGGCGAAGGCGTCGAGGGTGTCGCCGTCGCCGTGGATGACGGTCGCCCGGCGCTGCGGCGTCCACATCTCGACCTCGCGCACCCAGTTCATCTTGACGACGTTGGGCACGATGGCGAGCAGCGGGTACGCGCCGGCGACGGATGCCGCGAGCAGGCTCTGCGCGGTCTTGCCGAGACCAGGCTCATCGGCGAGCAGGTAACTGCGATGGCCGAGCCGTGCGCTCTCGATGAAGCGGGACTGGTGCCGCATGAGTTCCATGCCGGGCGGGGAAAGCCGGTCGATGACGGGCGCCTCCGGCAGGTCCATGCTCGCGGCCTGGCCGCCTGAGCCGTATTCGAAGGACTTGAAGAGCGGGCCGATCAGTTCCCAGTTGGCGAGGCGGCGCCCGGAGATGACGGGAGCGGCCTGGACGGCGCTGAAATCGGGGGCGAGGAAGGGGTTCGCGAGCTGGCGCGCCCGCACGGACTGCGGGACGACCTGGTTCTCCGGCTCATCGGGCTTGACCTCGGGCTCGCGGGTGATGATCAGTTCGTCCGGGCTCAGGTCCGCCCCGGATTCGAGGAGCCAGTCGCGGCGGAAGCGCTGTGCGACGGTCGACACTCCGGCGTCGGGTTCGAGGAGGGTGATCAGGCTCGTGTCGCGGGCCGCGGTCTTCGCGAGGATCTGCGCGATGCCGTCGAGGCGTTTGAGCAGCTCTGCCCTGTTCGCGTCGGTCAGTTCGCGGTCGCCCTTGACCCTGGCGCGTTCCTCGCGCATCAGGAGCGCGATGACCTGGTATTTCGTGCGGTTCGTCGGCCCGAGCTTGGTGCCCGACTGGGCCTTGGCTTCGACCTCGCGCACCTTGCGGGCGAGGATCGGGATGATCGGGGCGTCGTCGTCCCTCGAGCGTGCGCGCTGCCTGGCGCGGCCTCCGGCCGGGGCATGGTTGTTCGAGCCTGGGGCCTGGTGGCGGGTGTATGCCATTCTTCTCCAACTTCACAGCGGCTGTGGCAGCGTGATCCACGCGCGACGTCGTGCGGCATCCGTGGACACCAGAGCGATCAATCGAAAGAACCGGGCCGAGCCAACGAAACGATTGTGCTGCAGACCGCTTCGGTACTACACCGGGGAGGTCGAGACGACGACCGGGTTTCGACGCACCTGTAGTCTACGCCCGCGCATCCGCCCGATGACACACCCCGCACGACGCTCAGTGCACGGGGACCTTGACGCGCACCCCGACCACGATGAAGAGCAGCGCCGCGACATACTGTGCGGCCACCCAGCCTTGCCCGTTCAACCCGATCACGAAGATCGGGTTCCACAGCACGGCGATGGGGGCGAGGCCGATGAGCCACCACCAGGCCTTCCCCTGCACGGCAAAGACGCAGAGGATGAGGGCGAGGATGCTGACGGTGTACCGGATGATGATGAAACTGTCGGCGTCGATCAGGGCGAGACCGGCAAGCAGGGCGATGGCGCCGAGCAGGCCGGGCGCGAGAGCTGCCCGGGAAAAGGTGGGTGCGACCGGGGTGCCCATCAGA
>NZ_JASJVF010000210.1:0-5826 GCF_035019805.1 Cryobacterium sp. 10I1 | reverse complement strand
CCCCCATCGCCCGAGCGCATGGATGACTTCTTCGCGTTCCTGAAGGCTCGAATGGAGCAGTCGCGAAAATGGGCTCCGATCGCTCGGGACTACGCACTCTTCCGGACGCTCTATCACGCAGGTCTTCGCTCTGCAGAGTCCTCGACGTTGGAAATCCGCGATCTTCATTTTGACCGAGGCCCGTTCGGGAAGATTCACGTGCGTTTGGGTAAGGCGGCGAAAGGCTCCGGTCCCAGGCCACGCTGGGTGCCCATGCTGGACGATCTGGGCCTGATCCTGCATTGGTATCTCGACGAGGTCCGCCCCAAATTTCGAGGAAGCAGCCCGGCCCTGTTCTGCGACGAGGGCGGCCGATTCATGAATTCAGGATCGATCCGTAACCGGTTGGCGGCCCTGTGCAGAGCGGAGGGCCGGCCGGTCCACGAGCAGTTCAGCCCTCATAGTCTGCGGCATGCCTGCGCGACGCGCAACTACGAGCGCGGTGTCGATCTCGTCGCCATTCAGCAGATGCTGGGCCATTGGAATGTGGGCACGACGATGCGATATGTGACGCCCTCATCTACGTTCGTCGAGGACGCCTATCGTCGTGCCCTCACGACCACTCTCGCCGAAGCGACCAAGGAGGAATAGGACATGGCAGAGTTTCGCTGGCGGCTCCGGATGGCTGCCGCTCAACGAGAAGTGTGGACCGGTGCTCAACTGCGGCGCCTGTTGGTCGACAAGGCCGGTCTGGAACTCTCATCCGCGTCGATCTCCGCCTTGATGACTCAACAGCCTTCGCAAATTAAGCTCGCGACTCTGGCCGCATTGTGCCAAGCGCTGGACTGCACCGCAAATGATCTCCTCGAACTTGATACGACCACCGACATCGGCAACGGGACTCCGCCAACTCCGGTCACGCAGGAGCCCCTCCGAGCGGCGGCCGGTCAGGAACGGTCTCGGGCCTCGCGCAATACCCCGCCACCATTCTGATGACGCTCGTCGGCAACTGCATCGACTGTGGAAGCCCCAATCTCCATGCTCGGGGTCGCTGCACCTCGTGCTATTGGAAAGCCAAACGCGAGGCCACGATGGAACCGTGCCCACGGTGTGGCCAACGGCGAGTGCTCCGTGCGGAACAGGACCTGTGCGGGATGTGCGTGCGCCGAGCTCGTCCCCGGAAAGAACCGACACCGCGAAACTGCGACCAGTGTGGCCGTCTGGCCAAACACGCAGCTCACGGACTATGCACGGCCTGCTATCAAAGGACCCACAACTCCCTGATCGACCGAACAGCCGCCGCTCTTATCCGGCTCGGGGCGAGCATTCCCAACTGGTTCGAACCCCTGGTCGACGACATCGGCGACCGATTCGTCAGCGCAGTAGCGGTGCGACACCTGCGGCAGATCGAACACCACCTAATCCAAGGAGTCTGCACTCCCGAAGCTCTGGTCCGCGCGCTGCGTTCACCCGGACGATCACCGGGCGACACCGCCCGAATCGTCAATGAGTATTTCGTCACGAATGGGCTCGGATCCTTCCTCCAAGACGAGGAAGACCGCCGGAGCGCGGGGCGCCGAGAGCGCCGCCTGGCCCGCGCCCCCATCCCCTTCCGCCCGGCCGTGGCAGCCTTCTGCGACTATCTCCTGCGATCGCGCACTCGAGCAAACCTGGTCGGCGGCCGCGGACTCAAAGACGCCACGATCGAGGCCCGACTGGCTGATGTCGCGGCCCTGGCCAACTTCCTCGAGAGACGCGGCATCAACGATTGGGCCGCCGTCACCGCCGGCGATATCGAGGAGTTCCTCGGGAGCCGCTCCCGGCATCGGCTAGCCAGCTTCCGCATGTTCTTCACCTTCGCTGGCAAACGAAAGCTCATCCTGATCAACCCGGCCCTCGGTCTGACTCGACCACGCCCAACAGGCTTCGCCGGACGAACGCTCAACAGCGCCGAACAACGCCGACTTATCCATCGGTGGATACTCACCACCATCGACCCGAGAGAGCGCGTGGTCGGACTGTTCGCTCTTCTCCACGGTATGAGCAGCCGTCAGATCCGCGCTGTTCTGGTCTCGGACATCAGCACAAAGGCAGGGACGATGGTCATCGCGGGACGGCCGTATAACGTGCCGCTGGACCCCATCACGCTCGCTGCTATCGATGCGGTGCTGACGGCGCGGCTGGCGCTGCGAACGAACAACCCGCACCTCGTCCTCACGAAAGACTCACGCGCTCACGAAACTGCAGCGTCGCCGTATTTCATGACTCATATTCTCGATCCGGCCGGCGTCACGCCAGCTGTCCTGCGTCAAACCCGTCTCGCCGATCTCGCCCACTCCCACGACCCGAGACTGGTCGCCGCGGCATTCGGCATGACAGCCGGCGGCGCACTGCACTACGTCTTCGATGCTGTCGACCGCGAGGAAGAAGTCTTCGCTTCAACCTATGAAGATTAGGTATCAACTCGCATACGTCAACTTGAACGTATGCGGCTTCGCGGGATGCAGGTTCGACGAGACCGCGATGGATCGTTTCTCGTAGGCCGCATCGACGAGTCGATAGAGGCCCTCCGCGGCGTCGGCCCCGACTTCGAGGAGCCCGATGTCATCGATCACGATCAGGTCCGAGCGCAGGATCCGGGCGACGACCCGGCCGACGGAGTCGTCGGCGCGGTGCGCGCGGACGAGAGCGCCGAGGTCCTCAAGGCGGAACCACGCGACCCTCATCCCGGCCTCGACGACTTGCTGGCCGAGGGCCTCGAGGAAGAAGGTCTTCCCAGTCCCGGAGGGCCCGCAAACGACGACGTTCTCCTTCCGGCCGATCCATTCCAACGTCCGGAGGGCCTGCTGGGTGGGGGCCGGGATCGAGGACGCCGATTCGTCCCAGGTGTCGAATGTTTTTCCTGTGGGGAACCCCGCCGCTCGCCTCCTGGTCGCGAGCATCGACCGGGACCGGCCGGTGACTTCCTCAACGAAGAGGGCCTTGATGATCTCGACGGGTTCCCAGCGTTGCGCCCGGGCGGTCGCGATCAGTTCCGGCGCCAGGGCGCGGGCGTAGGGCATCTTCAACTGCCGCATCAACGCTTCCAGGTCCGCGGGCAGCGCGGGCGCGGCGGCCTGGGTGACGCTCACGCGCTCTGCTCCAACTCGTCATCGGCGGCTTGCCCGATCGCCGCCCACCCGGCGGTGCCCTGCGCGAGCGAGCTCGTCTCGCCCGCCGTGCGTGCCTGCGGACGGATCGAGCCTGCGCTGAGGAGGGAGGCGAGGTCACCGGTCGCGAAACGACCATAAGTGGCCGCCTGCCCGAGGGCCTCATCGACCGGGGCGGTGCCGCTGATCTTCGCCAACGCGACGGCCTCGGCCATCTTCACGTTCATCCGCGCGGTCCCGGCCGCGGCCGCTTCGAGTAACCACGCGTGCGCGCCAGCCCCGATGGCCAGGAACTCCGTCTCCGCTGCGCTGCGCGGGGTGATCGTGTAGTCGCCCGGGATCTTCTCCCGATGGTCGGGGAAGTGCGCGTCGTCGATCTTCGGGCTGCCCGGCCGGGCCCGCCGGTGCCGGGCGACTTCAACGGGCCCGTCACTGCCGACGTGGACGATGACGACCTGCTCGGAGGCCCCGACCCCGTGGCTGCGGACGAACACACGGGCGCCGAGCAAGTGCGCCGGCACCGAGTACTGGCCGTTCTCGAACGTGACCATCGGCGTGTTCTCCGGGACGGCTCGCGTCAGGCCCAGCGCGACGGTGTGCGCCGTGTCAGGGACCCGGTGCAACCGGGGCCGTTCCTCCTCGAGCATCACCGACGGCTTCCGCCTGGTGGCGCGGTGCTCCCGGGTGTTGACCAGGGCCATGAATGCTTCGCAGGCCGCTTCGACCTCGGCGAACGAGGCGTATTCGGGCCGCAGGTTGGTGTCTTTGGGCACGATGTCAGCCTTGGCGAGCTTCACCGAGGACTCCACCCCGCCCTTGGACGCAGGATCCGCGGGCTGACACGTCAGCACGCTCACCCCGTAGTGGCGGGCGAAGTCCACCGTCTGCGGATTCCGCACCGGCACCCCGGCGACATGGGAGACGGTCACCGTTTTCTCGTTATCGGTCAGGACGTAGGTCGGGGCGCCGCCGAGGAGCCGGAACGAGCGATCCAACGCGGCGAACACGCTCGGCGCCGTCCGGTCCCGCAACGCGATCACGATCCGAAACCGCGACCACGCCAGCCACGCGACGAACAACACCGTCTTCTTCCCATCGATGACGGGGCCGTCGCCGAAGTCATACTGCAACCACATCCCCGGCTCCGTGATCCACGGCCGGTGCACCCGCACCCGACCGAGCCGGAACGCAGCGCGGACCTGCGCGACCGCCCGCCGCGTCGACCGCTCCGAACCCGCGTAGCCCAGACCGATCAGTTTCGCGTGGGCCCGGTCCGCACGGATCTTGCCCTGCGACGCCTCCACCCATTCCTCGATCTTGGGCAGGAACGGGTCCGTGACCCGGCCCCGGTAGGCGGGCTCCGCGAGCGGCCGGCCCGCATCGCGCGCGGCGACGTGCCGGGCGACGGTGTGATGCGAGCAGCCCGTGAGCTCGGCCGCGGCACGCAACGACTCAGTCAGGTCGTAGGCAGCGAGTATTTCCATGATTTCTCCGTCAAACTTCATTCAGGGCCTCTTCCTGGGCGACTTTGATGCGACTAGACACCGTCATCAAATCCCAGGAAGGGGCTCCCGCCACGTAACCGGGCGGGGGTTCAGAAATAGAAGTGGGCAGATCTCATGGCCACCAACGGGCCGTTCTACTGGCCATCAGTGGGCACTTCCGTGGCCGCCTATGGGCAGTTTGGCATGGCCGCTAACAAATGGTCCTGGCTTGGTTCCGCGCGGATGTCAATGAGAAACCGTGTTCAAGGCCTCCGCATGCCTCATAACCCTAGAGATATAAAACGTCTCACGACTCCCGTTTCTCGCCTTCGCAGATCGACGGAATCTCGCCTGCAGCAATTCTCATGACTACGTCACACAACCTCCTGCTTGAATTGCAGTACTCACCGTTAGTTCTGAAACACTCGGGATCACCAGTTCCGACCTTGCCGTTCCCACCGCACACGCGTGTCCCGCACAGCCGGCATTCAGCCCACCCGCCTACCGTTGACGGCGGAGTCCCCCACTCCAACAAACGAGCCCCGGCACATTCCTCGCCTCCCCCAGGTGCAGGGAAGCCGGGGCTTTTTCGAGGCCACCGGCGCCCAGCCCGGCTGCGCGAAGACGCTCTCATGCACGCCGCGGCCGGGGAACAGCATCGTGTCGACGCTCGTTGAATAGTAGGCCGTTGGCGCTGACACATCGAATACACCGCGGCCTCCGACAACTCCGCGACGTCGTCCCAGCCGAGCCCGAGCCGCTCTGTTGCAGCGAGCACAGCCCGAATACTGTGCCGGGACATCCCCTGAGCAGACTCGATCGCCCGTCGCGACAAACCCTGATTTCGCTGCTGCAGGATCTGCTTCGCTTTGATCTTCCGTACCATTGCCGGTACTCCTTCCACCACGTGGCGCTCACATGGTGGGAGGAGCTTTTCAGGTGGTGCTCAACCACGCCGGCAGTGGGGCTGAACGATACGAATCACGCATCTGAACAGTGGGGCTCACCCGCACCACAGGTGGTGCCCAACGAAGCCAATATTCACTGGCGAACATAGCGCCCGTGATGTGATTCTCCTGAGCTCTCGGTCACCCTTACGAATTCGGTGAGAAGAGAGACGGAGGGAAGAGAAGAAAGCACTTCGCAGCCGGTGTCGCCGAATCGCCTCTACGTAGCGCGGAACTGAGATCGTGTCAGCGGAGATCCGAGCCCAT
>NZ_JASJVF010000209.1:0-5834 GCF_035019805.1 Cryobacterium sp. 10I1 | reverse complement strand
AGCCAGGCGCTCGTCGCGAGCAGGGCCACGGCGGAGAGGGCGCTCGCGACGCCGGCGGCCAGCCCGGGCAGGAAACGCCGCGTGGACGGCTGGGCGAGCCGCAGGATCGCGCGGACCCTGGCGGGGGGCAGGAACTCAGACATGGGCGTCCTCCCCGAGCGAAACGGCGGATGCCGGCACCTCGGACACCGGGACGACCTGCAGAACGAGGTCGGCCGCGGCGACGACGGCCGGTCGGTGGCTCACCACGATGACGATCGTGCCGGCGGCCGCGAGCTCGCGAAGGCCCGCGATCAACCGGCCTTCTGCGGCCTCGTCGAGGGCGGAGCTCGGTTCGTCGAGGACGAGCACCGGGCATCGGTCCGCCAGCGTGCGATAGATGGCCCTCGCCGCGGCGACGCGTTGAGCCTGGCCGCCCGAGAGACCGTCCCCGTTCACGCCGAGGGCTGTCCCTGGGTCCAGGTCGCCGCCGCCGGCGAGGTCGAGTGCGCGGGCCACGAGGGCCTGGTCGACGCCGGGGGCGCCGAGCGCGACGTTGTCTGCGATCGTCCCGGAGAGGAGTCCCGGCCGTTGGCCGGCCCAGGCGAGCCAGGGCCGAGGACCCCCGGGCACGACGGCCGTTTCGCCGAGGGTGATGGAGCCGGAATACGGCACGAAGCCCTGGAGGGTCGCGACGAGGGTCGACTTGCCCGCGCCGCTCGGCCCTGCGATGACCGCGAGCCGGCCGGGCGCGAGCGTCGCGCTGAACGCGGCGAGCGTCACGGTCGTTCCGCGTCGCACGGTGACCGCGTCGAAGCGAAGGGAGCCCGTCGGCGTCGTGACCGAAGCCGGCACCGCAGGCGCCGCGGCATCCGCTGCATCCGCTGTCTTCGCTGAATCCGCTGTCTCCATCGCCGTCCCGGCTGCCGGACCGCCCTCGATGATCAGGAAGACTTCTTCGGCCGCGGCGAGTCCGTCGGCGGCGGCGTGGAACTGAACGCCGATCTGGCGCACCGGGAGGAACGCCTCCGGCGCGAGCAGCAGCACGAAGAGTCCGACGCCGAGTCCGAGCGAGCCGTCGACGAGCCGCAGGCCGATCGACACCGCAACGAGCGCGACCGAGAGGCTCGCCCCGAGCTCGAGCACGAAGCCGCTCAGGAATGACACCCGGAGCACCTTCATGGTGCGAGCCCGGTAGTCCTCGGTGATCGTGCGCACCCGTTCGGTCTGCCGGCGTTCCCTGCCGAAGATCTTGAGGGTGCCGAGGCCGCCGACGAGGTCGAGGAAGCCGGTGCCGAGCCGCTGCAGCGACTCCCACTGCTGCTTCTGTACGGCCTGGGTGGCCTGGCCGATCAGGACCATGAACAGCGGAATGAGCGGGAGCACGATGATCACCGTGATGCCGCTCGGGAGGTCCTGCCACAGCATCACGAGCACGAGGATCGGCGTCGCGATCCCGGCGAGGAGCAGCTGCGGCAGATACCTGGCGAAGTAGTTGTCGAGGGCGTCGAGCCCCTGGGTCGCGAGGGTGGAGACGCGTGCGCCCTGCTGGCCGGCAAGCCAGTCCGGGCCACGCTCGGCGACCCCGCGCAGTACCCGGGTGCGCAGCTGGCTCTTGACGGATGCCGCGCCGCGGCTCGCCGCGACCTCGAGCAGCCAGACGAGCGCGGCGCGCAGGACCACGACCGCGGCGATCCCCCCGACGTACGGACCGAGTTCGGTCACGTCGTGGCCTCCCACCGCGAGCGTGATCACCTGGCTGAGCAACCAGGAGAAGACGACGACGACGAGCGTCTGCGCCAGACCGAGCACGGCACCGATGACCAGGAACCACCGCGCGGCAGAGGCGTAGCGGAGCAGCCGGGGGTCGAGGGGTCGCATGTACTCGTTCTGTTCGGTGGAAACTGTTCGCCGGTAACTATTCGGTGGCGGCGGTCGCGGCAACTACTGCTGGCGCAGCGGGAGCGCCCGCAGGTCAGAGCGCGGCGAGCTCGATGCTACTGCGGCTGACGCGCTTGCGCAGGACCCAGTATGTCCAGCCCTGGTAGAGGAAGATCACCGGGGCGGCGATCACCGCGGTCCACGTCATCACCTGGAGCGTGTACGGCGTCGACGACGCGTTGTCGATGGTCAGGCTGTTCGCGGCGTCGTTGCTCGCCGGCATCACGTCCGGGAACAGCGAGGCGAACAGGGTGAGCACGGCCAGGCCGATCGTCGCCGCCATGAGCGTGAATGCCCAGCCCTCTTTGCCGCGGAGGTTGAGCAGGAACGACCCGATCAGCGCGACGGCCGCGGCAACGGCGAACAGCGCGGTGAAGAGGCTGCCGAACGCGAGCACGGTCCAGAGCAGGAACGACGCTGCGACGACGATCGTCACGAGCCCTGCCTTGGTGGCGAGCTTGCGGGCACGAAGGCGGATGTCCCCTTCGGTCTTGAGGGAGACGAAGACGACGCCGTGGGTGAAGAACAGGAGCAGCGTCGTCACCCCGCCGAGGAGGGCGTACGGGTTGAGCAGGTCGAAGAAGGTGCCGGTGTAGTTGTGCCCGGCATCGAGCTGGACGCCCTGGACGACGTTGGCGAATGCGACGCCCCAGAGCAGGGCAGGGAGGGCGCTGCCGACGACGATCATGCCGTCGAACCACTTCTTCCATTCGGATTCCGGCCGCTGGTGCCGGTACTCGAAGGAGACCCCGCGCGCGATCAGCGCGAGGAGGATCACGAGCAGGGCGAGGTAGAAGCCGCTGAACATCGTGGCGTACCACTCGGGGAAGGCGGCGAACAACGAGGCGCCCGCGACGATGACCCAGGTCTCGTTGAGGTCCCAGACCGGTCCGATCGAGTTGATCAGCACCCGGCGGTCGGTGTCGTCCTTGCCGAGGAAGGGCAGGGACATGCCGACGCCGAAGTCGAAGCCGTCGAGGACGAAGTAGCCGATGAACATCACGGCGATGATCCAGAACCAGAGAATGTTGAGTTCCATCAGTTGCTCCTAGTAGACCGTGACGCGCTGGGGGGTGATGCCGGTCTCAGCGTCCGGCACCGGGGCATCCTCTGGGCCCTTCCGCACGGCACGGAGGATGAGCCGGAACTCGACGACCGCGAGGGCGCCGTAGATCAGCGTGAAGGCGATGAGGGAGATCAGGATGGTCAGGCCGGTCACGTTGGGCGAGACGCCGTCCTGGGTTTTCAGGAGCCCGAACACGAGCCAGGGCTGACGACCCATCTCGGTGAAGACCCAGCCGACGCTCATGGCGGCGAGGGAGAACGGGAAGGACCAGATGGCGACCTTCCAGACCCAGGTGGCCCGGGGGCTGCGGCCCTTGCGGGTGAGCCAGAGGCCGACCACGGCGACCAGGATGTGCGCGATGCCGAGTCCGATCATCCAGCGGAAGGCCCAGTAGGTGACCCAGATCATCGGGGTGTAGTCGCCGGGCCCGTACAGCGTCGTGTACTGGTCCTGCAGGTTGTTGATGCCTTCGACGGTGCCGTCGAGGGTGTGCGTGGAGAGGAATGAGAGCAGGTAGGGGATGCGGACGGAGAACAGTTCGCTCACGCCGTCGGGGGTACCGAGGGTGAAGAGCGAGAAGGACGCGTTGGCGCCCGTCGCCGTGTGGTACATCGCCTCGGCCGCGGCCATCTTCATCGGCTGGGCCTTGACCATCGCGAGGCTCAGGGAGTCGCCGAAGACGGTCGTCAGGGCACCGGAGATGACCATCATCCACAGGCCGAACTTGAGCGCCGGACGCATCGTGTCGACGTGCTGCTTGCGGTAGAGGTGGAACGCGGCGACCGAGATGATCAGGCCGGCGGACACCATGAAGCACGCGAAGATCGTGTGCGGGAACGAGGCGAGCGAGATCGGGTTGGTCAGCAGCGTGCCGATGTCGGTCAGCTCGGCCCGGCCACGTTCCTCATTGATCCGGAAGGCGATCGGGTTCTGCATGAAGGCGTTCGCCGCGAGGATGAAGTACGCGGACGCGATCGATCCGACCACGGTCAGCCAGATCGTCGCGAGGTGCAGTCCCTTGGGCAGCTTGTCCCAGCCGAAGATCCACAGGCCGATGAAGGTGGCCTCGAGGAAGAACGCGGTGATGCCCTCGAAGGCGAGCGGTGCGCCGAAGACGTCGCCGACGAAGCGGGAGTATGTCGACCAGTTCATGCCGAACTGGAACTCCTGCACGATGCCGGTGACAACGCCCATAGCGAAGTTGATCAGGAAGAGCTTGCCGAAGAAGTGCGTGAGCTGGAGCCACTTGGTCTTGTCGGTGCGCACCCATGCGGTCTGGAAAATCGCGACGGTCAGGGCGAGGCCGATCGTGAGCGGGACGAACAGGAAGTGGTACACGGTTGTCAGTCCGAACTGCCATCTCGATAGCAGCAGCGGGTCAAGCCACTCGTTCATGCGCCCTCCCGGCGATCGTCATTTCTACGGTACGTAGAAAATATACACTTCTACACCCCGTAGAAGAAGGCGGAACGGCATACTAAACTCCCTGACTATGGGAAGTCTCGGTGTGCTGGAGAGATTGCTGATGGATGTCCTCTGGGATTCCGGGGAATCGTTGCCGGCGAATGAATTGCGTGACCGCCTGCTCACGCCGGCCGCGAGTGCAGCGAACCGCAAGCCGCTCGCAACCACGACCGTGCTCACGGTGCTGTCGCGTCTCGAAACCAAGGGCTTCGTCGTTCGAGACCGGGGCATCCGCCCGCATCGCTACCGTGCCATGACGACCCGCGCCGAACACACTGCAGGGCTGATGCACGAGGTGCTCGGCTCCGCCCCCGACCGGCAGGATGCCCTCGCCCGGTTCATCGGCAATGTCAGTCCCCAGGAGGCGGAGACTCTCCGCCGCCTCCTCGAAACGATCCCGTTGCACCGCGAGTGAACCGGTCGTCGTGCTGACGACGGCGCTCGCCCTCGGCGTGCTCGCGGTCCTGCTGGCCTGGCCGGTTCCGGTGCTGCTCGCGCGGTCCGCCTGGCCGGCAGGCTCCCCCGGCGTCGCCCTCGTGCTCTGGCAGTCGATCGCCCTCGCGGGCGGGCTCGCGATGATCGGGGCGCTCCTCGTCTACGGGCTGATCCCGTTCGGCGCGAACCCGGTCGCCGGCATCCGCTCGCTCGCCGACCACCTCGCGACCGGCTCGGTCCCGGCAGGCACCTCCCTCGACCACGTTCTCGCCCTCTGCGGGGCGCTCCTGCTCGGCGGTCACCTCGTACTCAACCTCGCCGTGACCTTCGTGCACGCGGAGCGCCAGCAGCGCAGGCACCTCAACCTGGTCCGGCTGCTCAGCGAGCCCCTCGAGGGACGACCGGGCACCCGCGTCATCGACCACGCCTCCCCGGTCGCATACTGCCTGCCGAGCGTGACGCACTCGGCGACGGTGCTCTCGCGCGGGTTGCTCAGCCTGCTCGACCCGCCGCAGGTACGCGCCGTCGTCGCCCACGAGGAGGCCCACCTCGCCCAGCGGCACCACCTCGTGCTCGTCGCGTTCAAGTCCTGGCACAGTGCCCTGCCCTGGTTCCCGATCGCGAACCGGGCCGAGAACGCCGTCGCCCTTCTCGTCGAGATGCTCGCGGACGACCAGGCCAGGCTCGCCGTCGACGACCACACCCTCGCGACGGCGATCGCGCTCGTCGGCTCTGCGGGGCTCGGCCGGTCGCCTGAGGCCCGGTTCTCCGCCGGGGCGGCGGATGCCGCGGCGTTCGTTTCCCGCGACCGTCCCGTCGATCTCGTCACGCCCCGGGTCCGCCGGCTGCTGACCCCGCCGCCCCGCCTCACCGCGGCGGCCTCCGTCGCCGTTCTCGGCTCTGCCGCTGCCCTCCTCGTCCTGCCGGCCGTGCTCCTCGCCCAGGCCTG
>NZ_JASJVF010000208.1:0-5854 GCF_035019805.1 Cryobacterium sp. 10I1 | reverse complement strand
ACACCTGGCGCCAGTGGACCTGGTCCTGGCCTGCGACGGCCGGTGCACACACCCTTCGGGTCCGGGCGACGGATGCCCTCCCCCTGTTCGAGGAGACCTGGTACTCGATCGGAGGCGGCTTCATCCGGCGCGAGGGCGACCCCATGGTTCCGCCGACGACCTCTCCCCGGCCGATGGACTACGACTCGAGCGCCGAGCTGCTCGCACTCTGCGATGCCCGCGGGGTCGATATCGCCGCGATCGCCCGCGAGAACGAGGAGTCCATCCACGGGGCCGAAGCCCTCGACGCCGGGCTCGACGCGATCTGGGACGCGATGCACGTCTGCGTCGAGGCCGGATTGGCCACGGCCGGCACCCTTCCCGGGGGCCTCAAGGTCAAGCGCCGTGCCGCCGCCATTCGCATGCAGCTCGAGGAATATGAGCTGCTGCCCCTGCGCGAGCGAGACACCTCGACCGAGTGGCTGCACGCCTTCGCCCTCGCGGTCAACGAGGAGAACGCCTCCGGAGGCCGCGTCGTCACGGCACCGACCAACGGTGCGGCGGGAATCATCCCGGCCGTCGGGCACTACTACCTGCGGTTCGTCCCTGGGGCGAACGCCGAGGGCATCCGCCGCTACCTGCTCACGGCGGCCGCGATCGGATCCCTCGTGAAGGCCAACGCCTCCATATCCGGCGCGGAAGGCGGCTGCCAGGCCGAGGTCGGATCAGCGTGCGCGATGGCCTCCGGCGCGCTCTGCGCGGTGCTCGGCGGCACCCCGCGCCAGGTCGAGAACGCCGCCGAGATCGCGATGGAGCACCACCTCGGTCTCACCTGCGACCCCGTCGGAGGCCTCGTGCAGGTGCCGTGCATCGAGCGCAACGCGATCGCGTCGTCGACGGCGGTCTCCGCTGCCCGCCTCGCCCTGCACGGCGACGGCACCCACCTCGTCTCCCTCGACACCGTCATCGAGACCATGCGCCAGACCGGCCTCGACATGATGACGAAGTACAAGGAAACGAGCGAGGGCGGTCTCGCCGTCAACGTGATCGAATGTTGACCCGACCAGCCTAAACTGGGCAGGCACACGCGATACGGATGTCGGGCGCAGCCCTTTCGTTCCCCTGTCGCGCCGCATTCATCACGTTCACGGCATTCCGGGGGTCTCATGCGTATTCGGTCGTCCCAGCACTCATTCCGGGCCGCGGGCCCATCCACCGCGATCCTGGTCTCCGGGATCCTCGTTCTCGGCCTGTCCGGGTGCGCGGCGGCTCCGGCGCCTGCGGTCGTCACGGCCACCGTCGTCGTCACCCAGACACCGACTCCCACGCCGACGCCGACGCCCACGCCCACCCCGACGCCCGTGGAGGTGCCGCTCATCCCCAACCCGCCGAAGGGATCGGCACCCACGACAACCCCGAACGCCGCTGCAATCCCCGTCGCGCCGATTCCGGAGGGGCCTGCGACCGATCTGGGAGCGACAGCGGGCGCCGAGGGATCCGCCGCGTCAAACGGCGCCGGCGCACTCCAGACCTACACGGTCGTCGAGGGCGACGACTTCTTCGCGATCGCGCAGCGCTTCGACGTGCCCGTGCAACAGCTCCTCCGGATGAATCCGTCGGTGCCCGGCCTCGGCGAGGACATCTACATCAACGACGTCATCAACCTCGACTGGACCACGAAGCGCTAGTCACACGCCATTCCCGGCGCACGCGCATCAGATTCCCCGCGGATCGCTCCACAGCCCGCACGCGCCTTCCCGGCAGCTTCGTCCGGCAGGGTGGAACCGGCGCCGATACCCGGTCGCCGGGAGGCCGGGAAACGGCACCTCTCGTTCAGTCAATCCACACTGCTCGTTCATCTCGGTGAACGAGAGTACAACCAGTCCCAACGTGTTGGGGCGCTGAAGCCGACCGGCATCGGTCGGACCGGAAGAACGTGATGCGCGGGCGAGCACACGGTTGCCCGGTCCGGCCGGGGCCGGTCGCTTACTTTAAGCGGGCATCCACCGCACCGAGCGCGGGTGTTCCGCCGGTGCGCGGGTGGTCGACCACGCGCGGAGCGGCGCAACACCAGCGCTCGACGTCGACGTTCGACCGCCCGGCGAGCGGATGCCGCTAGCGGGTCTGGCGGAAGATCCGCTCGATGATCCCGACCACGCGCAGCGAGTCCTCCGGGTCGACGGGAGCAGGCGCACCGCGCAGCAGCGCGTCGGCGAGTCCCCGGTAGAAGGCCGCGTAGTCGCCGGGTTCGGTGGGCACCGCGTGCTGGGCGCCGTCGAGCCCGAGCATGCCCCAGGCCGACTCGTGCTCGATACCGAAACCGGCATCCGTCGGAAGAGCACCGGCGGCGAGGGTGGCCTCCTGGCCGTCGAGGCCCCACTTCGTGTACCCCGATTCAGAGCCGAGCACGTGGAAACGCGGCCCGACCTGGGCGGCGGTCCCGTTCATCCACAGGTGCGATCGCACCCCGGAACCGTGGTGCAGCGACACGAAGGTGTCGTCGTCGGCGTTCCCGCCGGGCACGCGGGTCGCGATCTCTGCGTAGATGTCGTCGACCGGCCCGAAGAGCTGCAGGGCCTGGTCGATGAGGTGCGCGCCGAGGTCGAAGAGAATCCCGCCGCCCTCACGGATGCCGGCGCTCGCCTTCCAGGCCTTGGCCGACGGTGTCGGGCGCCAGAACTCGAACCGCGACTCGAAGTGCCGCACCTCGCCGAGGGCGCCCTCTGCGATGAGCGCCTTCAGGGTCAGGAAGTCACCGTCCCAGCGCCGGTTCTGGAACACGGTGAGCAGCAGGCCGAGGCGTTTGGCCTTCTCGATGAGCCCCTGGCCTGCGATGCTCGTGGGAGCGAACGGCTTGTCGATAACGACGGCGAGGCCCGCGTCGAGCGCGGCATGGGCGAGTGCGACGTGACTGCCCGGCGGGGAGCCGATCACGACGAGGTCGAGGTCGTCCGCTGCGGCGAGGAGCTCGTCGACGGTGTGCATCAGGCGCACACCCGGATAGGTCTCTGCAGCCTGCTGGCGCCGCACGGGGTCGCCCGTGACGATCGCGTCGAGGGAGAATTCTGGGTTCGCGGCGAGGAACGGGCTGTGGAACACCCTCCCGGAGAGGCCGAAGCCGATCACGGCGGATCGGATCGGACGGGCGATGTTGTCGGCTGCACTCATGCTTCCACGCTACTCCGCGGGGCACCCGCCGCCCGCCGCCACCGCGCTCCAAGCACCAGGTACGGTCTGCACCAGGCACGGGCCGACCTTAGAGCCGATTGACCGCCGTGACCCGGACGTGCGCGGCGCCGAGGTCGTCCGATTCGGCGAGATCGATCGTCGCGCTGATCCCCCAGTCGTGATCGCCCGCCGGGTCGTCGAGGATCTGCCGCACGGTCCACTCCGTTGCGCCCTCGTCGAGGATCAGCATGCCGGACCCGCGCGCGTTGGCGCCGGTGAGGACCTCGTCGTGTTCGGCGAAGTATCCGTCCATGGCGTCTCCCCAGGCATCCGCCGTGAAGCCGTGCTCGCGGTCGAGCTCGCCGAGCGCGTCGTAGTTCTCGAGCGCCGCGAGCTGAACGCGCCGGAACAGCTCGTTGCGCACGAGGATCCGGAAGGCGCGCACGTTCGTGGTGAGCCGGCGCGGGGGCGGCGGCAGCACGGAGACGGCGCCCTGCTCGTGCGCTTCGAGGTCGGGGTGGATGAGCTCCTCCCACTCGTCGAGGAGGCTCGAGTCGACCTGGCGCACGAGTTCGCCGAGCCACTCGATCAGGTCGAGCAGGTCCTCGGTCTTGGCCTCGTCCGGGATGGTCTGCCGGGCGGCCCGGTAGGCGTCGGACAGGTAGCGCAGCACGACGCCCTCTGAGCGAGCGAGCTTGTAGAACGCGATGAACTCACCGAACGACATCGCCCGTTCGTACATGTCGCGCACGACCGTCTTGGGGCTGAGCTCGAAGTCCGCGATCCAGGGCTGCGACTCCTTGTAGGTCGTGAAGGTGTAGGTCAGCAGCTCCTCGAGGGGCTTCGGCCAGGTGATCTCCTCGAGCAGCGCCATCCGCTCGTCGTATTCGATGCCCTCGCGCTTCATCGCGTTGACAGCTTCGCCGCGGGCGGCGAACTGCTGGCCCATCAGCACCGGGCGCGGGTCGTCGAGGGTCGCCTCGACGATCGACATCATGTCGAGCGCGTAGGTCGGCGACTCCGGGTCGAGCAGGTCGAACGCGGCGAGCGCGAACGGCGAGAGCGGCTGGTTGAGAGCGAAGTTCGGCTGCAGGTCGACGGTCAGGCGGATGTCCCCGCTCGCGCTCTGCTCGACGATCCCGGCCGCGCGCAGCGTCTTGTAGATGCCGAGGGCACGGCGGGCGTGCCCGAGCTGGCGCTTCCACGGCTCGTGGTTGTCGAACACGAGCTCGTAGACGTGCGCGAAGGCGTCGCCGCCGCGGCCGATCACGTTGATCAGCATCGCCGCGGTCATCTGCATGCTCGAGTGCAGAGTCTCCGGCTCTGCGCTGACGAGGCGCTGGAACGAGGGCTCGCCCCAGGACACGAAGCCCTCCGGCGCCTTCTTGCGGATGATCTTGCGCTTCTTCTTGGGGTCGTCCCCGGCCTTCTCGATCGCCTTGAGGTTCTCGGTCTCGTGGTCGGGGGCCTGGATCACGACGGTTCCCGCGGTGTCGTACCCGGCCCGGCCGGCGCGCCCGGCGATCTGGTGGAACTCGCGGGCGTTGAGCTGGCGCATCTTGACGCCGTCGTACTTTGTCAGGGCGGTGAAGAGCACCGTGCGGATCGGCACGTTGATGCCGACTCCGAGGGTGTCGGTGCCGCAGATCACCCGGAGCAGGCCGCGCTGGGCGAGCTGCTCGACGAGTCGGCGGTACTTCGGCAGCATGCCGGCGTGGTGCACGCCGATGCCCATCCGGATCAGCCGAGAGAGGGTCTTGCCGAAGCTCGTCGTGAAGCGGAACTCGCCGATCAGCTCAGCGATCGCCTCCTTCTGCTCCTTGGTGGCGACCTTGACGCTCGAGAGCGCCTGCGCGCGTTCGAGGGCGGCGGCCTGGGAGAAGTGCACGATGTAGACGGGCGCCTGGCCGGTCTTGAGCAGGTCCTCGACCGTCTCGTGCACCGGCGTGGTCTCGTAGTAGTAGTTGAGCGGGACCGGGCGTTCGACGCCCGTGACGACCGCGACCGGCCGGCCGGTGCGGCGGGCGAGGTCGTCGGCGATCTCGGTCACGTCCCCGAGGGTCGCGCTCATCAGGATGAACTGCACCCGGGGCAGCAGGAGGAGCGGCACCTGCCAGGCCCAGCCGCGGTCGGGGTCGCCGTAGAAGTGGAATTCGTCCATGACGACCTGGTCGACCTGGGTGTCCTCGCCGCTGCGGAGGGCGAGGTTCGCGAGGATCTCGGCCGTGCAGCAGATGATCGGGGCGTCCGAGTTGACCGAGGAGTCCCCCGTCATCATCCCGACGTTCTCCGCGCCGAAGATCTCGACGAGGGAGAAGAACTTCTCGCTCACGAGCGCCTTGATCGGCGCGGTGTAGAAACTGCGCTTGCCCGCGGAGAGCGCGGCGAAGTGCGCTCCGACCGCGACGAGGGACTTCCCGGTTCCGGTCGGCGTGCTCAGGATCAGGTTCGCCCCCGAGACGATCTCGATGAGCGCCTCCTCCTGGGCGGGGTACAGCGAGAGGCCCTGGTCCGTCGCCCACTCTTCGAATGCCGCGAACAGGGCGTCGGGATCGGTGACGGACGGGAGGGCGCTCAGAGTTGCCATGATCCTTCGATCCTGCCCTATCGCGCTGGCCGTTGCCTGCGGAGGGGGCGGAGGACGGGCAAGCGACGGCTGGAGACTCTGGCGAAAACACCAGCGAATCGTAAGGAATGCGCGGGCGCG
>NZ_JASJVF010000207.1:0-5863 GCF_035019805.1 Cryobacterium sp. 10I1 | reverse complement strand
CGTTCCGGCCTGGAATGAGCCGCTCGCCAGGAGGTCCATCGCGCGGGCCCTGCTCGTGACGAGCACGACCACGGCGCCGTCCCGGCCGGAACCGACCCCAACCTGCTCGGTGCCGGCGGCGGCGAGGCAGGCAGGTCACTGCTCGCGCGCACGGGCGTCCCTGCCGAGGCCCTCGCTCGCGTCGAGATCGTCGAAGCCTTCGCGGCCCAGGTGCTCGCCTCCCTCGACCTGATCGATGTGCCGGAGGACAGAGCCAACCGGCAGGGCGGCGCGCTCGCCCTCGGGCACCCGTTCGGCGCATCCGGTGCCCTGATCGTGCTGCGGCTTCTGGCACAGTCCCGCGCCGACGGTGTCGAGGGGGCGGATTCCCCGAAGGGGGCGGATGCCCCGAAGGGGGCGCACGCCCCGAAGGGGGCGCACGCCCTCGCCATGGTCAGCATCGCCGGCGGTCTCGGGCTCGCGGCGCTCTTCCGTTGGGAGGGCGCGCCCGGCTAGGGGTTCGTTCGTCTGAGGGCTCTTCCGCTGGGCGACAGGGCAGGCCAGTATGAAGCTGCAGACGCACGGGCGACGGGAGGACACATGGCCAGGCTGATCTACTCGGGCATCACGTCGCTCGACGGGTACACAGCGGATGCCGCCGGTGATTTCGACTGGGCGACGCCCGACGAGGAGGTGCACGCCTTCATCAACGCCCTCGAACGCAAGATCGGCACCTACCTGTACGGACGCAGGATGTACGAGACGATGGCGTTCTGGGAGACCGCGAGAGAACTCGTCGATCCGCCCGACGTGGTGCGGGAGTACACCGATATCTGGCAGGCCGCCGAAAAGGTCGTCTACTCGCACAACCTCGCGGCGGTCACGACGACGCGGACGCGCATCGAGCGCTCCTTCGACGCCGCCGAGGTACGCAGCCTCGTCGCGGACAGCAGGCTGAGCGTGTCCATCGGCGGTCCTGGGCTCGCCGCGCACGCGCTCAAGGCGGGCGTTGTCGATGAGATCCACCGTTTCGTGACGCCGATCATCGTCGGCGGCGGCACCCGGTTCCTGCCGGAGCACCTGAGGATGCCGCTCGAGCTCCGGGGTGAACGACGATTCCGAAACGGAATGGTGTACCTGCGGTATGTCGTGCCGCAGGCCTGATCCGCGGGCCCGGCGGCCCGGCCCCTGCCGCCGGGATCCGGGGGCGGGCGACCGGTCGTGACCCGGCAGAAGCGCCAGCGGCTGCTGATCGCGCTTGTCCAGGTCCTGGCCATGTCCGCCTGGTTCTCCGCGTCCGCGGTCGTTCCTGCGCTCAGGCTGGAGTGGAATATCTCGACGGTCGACGCGGTCTGGCTGACGGCATCCGTGCAGCTCGGTTTCGTGGTCGGCGCCGTCCTGTCCGCGGTCCTGAACGCGGCGGACCGGATACCGCCCCAGCTGTTGATGGCTGGGTGCGCGCTGGGCACCGCCGGGTGCATTCTCGCGTTCACCGCGACGGCGACGGACCTCGCGACGGCGCTCCTCCCGCGCTTCCTGACCGGTGCGCTGCTGGCGGGCGTGTACCCGGTCGGGATGAAACTCACGGCGTCCTGGGCGCCGTCCCTGGCCAGGGGGCGGGCCTTCGGCCTGATGATCGCGGCCCTGACCCTCGGCTCAGCACTGCCGCACCTCGTCCGCGGACTGCCCGATCTGGCGTGGCGGGACGTGATGAACGTCTCCGCGGTTCTCGCCGCCGTCGCCGCGGTCGTTGCGGCGCTCCTGATCCGGTCGGGCCCGCACGGTTCGTCCGGGAGCGCCCCGATCAACCCGCGGTACGCCGTGGACATGTTCAGGGACAGACGTTCTCGCCTGGCCAATTTCGGCTACTTCGGCCACATGTGGGAGTTGTTCGCGCTCTGGACCTGGCTGCCCGCCTTCGTTCGCGCCGGCCGGTCGGCGGCGGGAGAGTCCGTGGCGGCCTGGGACACACTCGTCATCTTTCTCGTGATCGGGGTGGCCGGTGCGTCCGGCGCCCTGCTGGGCGGGTGGGCGGCCGACCGATACGGTCGCGGTACTGCGGGTGCCGGAGCCCTGATCGTCAGCGGCAGCTGTGCCCTCGCCTCTCCGCTGTTCTTCACTGCGGCGCCGGTGACCCTCGTCATCGTCCTGGCGGTGTGGGGCGCATCCGTCATCGCCGATTCCGGCGTCTTCTCCACCTCGCTCAGCGAGTCCGCCGATCCGCGCTACGTGGGCACGGCATTGACCGTCCAGACGGCCATCGGCTTCCTGATCACGGTCGTCACGATCCAGGTCGTCCCGGTGCTCGCCGGACTCGTGGGCTGGCAGTACGCCCTGCTGGTCCTGGTGCCCGGTCCCATCCTGGGCGCCGCCGCGATGATCCGTCTCGCCCTCTCGGCGGGACCGGACCGGCCGGGCGCGACGGAACCGGTGATCCCGCGCGACTGATACCCGCGGGACCTCCGGGTCTAGATCCAGTCCTCGTCGTCCTCGACCTCGATCGAGGGCTGCGTGATCGTTGCGCTGTCGTCGACCGCGTTGTAGCGGATGACGGTGCCGTCATCGAGCTCGATCACCGGCTTGGCCTCGAGCCAGGTCAGCGTCCAACGCCACGAATCCGTACCGTCCTTCGGGGCGACAGTGAGGTCCTGCTCGACCGTGCTGACCGCGAGGAGGACGACCTCGGGCAGACCGGACGGCGCCGTGCCGCCGAACGACCAGCGGGTTCCCACCTGCATCGGGCTCAGAGCTCGATCTCGTAGGTGACCCAGTCGGTGCGGGTGCCGACGTCGTCGTAGAGACGCTGGGCGGTCTCGTTGTCCGCGGCGGTGATCCACTGCACGGTCGTGAGCTTGTGCTCGGCCGCGTAGTCCTTGGCGAACTCGATCAGCGAACGGCCGACGCCGCCCGTACGGTGCTCCGGCACGACGAACAGGTCGTCGATGAAGAGACCGCGGGTGGCGCTGAGCGTGTTCGGCACCTCCCGGTAGTGCGCGAAGCCCACGAAGTCGCCGTCGTCACTGACTGCGACCGCGCCGTTCAGCACGTGGTTCCGATCGATGATCCAGCTCCAGACGCGGAGGGCCTTCTCATCGGTCAGTTCGCTCTTGTAGAACTCGCTGTAGCCCTCGAAGAGGCCCAGCCAGGCGAAAAAGTCCTTGTCGCCCAATGCTCGTACGTGAATAGCCATCTGGTTCTCCCTAACTCTCCGACACCGTGGCGAGCACGATTTCCGTGACTGCCAACTCGCCGCCTTCGACAAAAACCAATTCCGAGATCCGGCCGACAGCCTGCAGATCTGCGGCAGCCTGCGCGAGCAGGGCAACCTCTGCAGCCGTACCGCTAATTACAGCAGATGCGACGTCGGTTTTCTGGGACGCTTTCGCATCCGTCTTTCCGCGCCGGATGCCGGTGAGCGCGCGACTGGACAGCTCGAGCAGTGCGGGGTTCCCCCCTGAACCTGCGGCGAGGTCTGCCGCGATGGGCCAGGCGGCCCGGTGCACGGATCCCTCGTTGGACCAGGACCACGCCTCTTCGGTCGCGAACGGCACGAACGGGGCGAACAGACGGAGCAGGGTCGACAGTGCGGTGCGGAGCGCCGCGACGGCCGAGGCCTGCCCGGCGCCGGCTTCGCCGTACGCGCGTTCCTTGACGAGCTCGAGGTAGTCGTCGCAGAACGTCCAGAAGAAGCTCTCGGTGACCTCGAGGGCGCGGGCGTGGTCGTAGCTGTCGAACGCGGTCGTCGCCTGGGCGACGACACTCGTGAGGCGGGCGATCATGCTGCGGTCGAGGGGCTCGGTGATCGCGGCGTCCGCTGCCCCGTCGAAGCCGAGGATGAACTTCGACGCGTTCAGGATCTTGATCGCGAGGCGACGGCCGATCTTGATCTGCGTCGGGTTCTTGGGGTCGAAGGCCGCGTCGGTGCCGAGGCGCGAGGAGGCGGCCCAGTAGCGCACGGCATCCGAACCGTGCTGCACGAGCATGTCGGCGGGGGTGACGACGTTGCCCTTGGACTTCGACATCTTCTTGCGGTCGGGGTCGACGATGAACCCGGACAGGGCCGCGTGCTTCCACGGGGACCGGCCGTCCTCGAGTTCGGCGCGGAGCAGGGTGGAGAACAGCCAGGTGCGGATGATGTCCTGGCCCTGCGGGCGGAGCGAGTACGGGTAGACGAGGTCGAAGAGCTGTGGGTCGCGCTCCCAGCCGCCGGCGAGCTGCGGGGTGAGCGAGGACGTCGCCCAGGTATCCATCACGTCGACCTCGCCGACGAAACCGCCGGCCTGGCCGCGCTGGGTGCTTGCGTACCCCGGCGCGGTGTCGGAAGAGGGGTCGACCGGGAGCTGGTCGCGGGTGGCGACGATCGGCTGGTCGAAGACCGGGTTCGCGTCGGCATCCAGCGGGTACCAGACCGGAAGCGGAACTCCGAAGAAGCGCTGGCGGGAGACGAGCCAGTCGCCGGTGAGGCCGTTGACCCAGTTGTCGTAGCGGACCTTCATGAATTCGGGGTGCCACTGCAGGTCGGCGCCGTGCGAGAGCAGGCGGGACCGGAGTGCCTCGTCGCGCGCTCCGTTACGGATGTACCACTGGCGGGTCGACACGATCTCGAGGGGCTTGTCGCCCTTCTCGAAGAACTTGACCGGGTGCACGATCGGCTTCGGTTCGCCGATCATGTCGCCGCTCGCCGTGAGAAGGGCGACGACGGCCTGCTTGGCCGAGAAAACGGTCTTTCCGGCGAGCTCGGCATACGCGGCGATTCCGGCTTCGCTCGTGATGACCTCGGGCGCCTCGGCGATGATGCGGCCGTCGAAGCCCATGATCGCGCGGTTCGGCAGGTCGAGCTCCCGCCACCAGACCACGTCGGTCACGTCGCCGAAGGTGCAGATCATCGCGATGCCGCTGCCCTTGTCCTTCTGGGCGAGGTGGTGGGCGAGGATAGGAACTTCGACGTCGAAGAGCGGGGTGCGCACGGTCGTGCCGAAGAGGTGCTTGTAGCGCTCGTCGTCCGGATGCGCGACGAGGGCCACGCAGGCCGGCAGCAACTCGGGCCGGGTGGTCTCGATCTCGATCGTGGAACCGTCGGGCTTGCGGAAGGAGACCCGGTGGTACGCGGCGGGCATGTCCTTGTCCTCGAGCTCGGCCTGCGCGACGGCCGTGCGGAAGGTGACGTCCCAGAGGGTCGGCGCCATGGCCTGGTAGGCCTCGCCGCGGGCGACGTTGCCGAGGAAGGCGAGCTGGGAGGATGCGATCGAGTGCGAACCGATCGTGCGGTAGGTCTGGGTCCAGTCGACGCTCAGGCCGAGGTCGCGCCAGAGCGCTTCGAACTGCTTCTCGTCTTCGAGGGTGAGGCGTTCACAGAGTTCGATGAAGTTGCGGCGGCTGATCGGGACTTGGTCGGCGGCCTTGGTGCTCTTGCCGTCGCCGCCCTCGAAGGGCGCGGTGAAGTCGGGGGCATACGGCAGCGACGGGTCGCAGCGCACGCCGTAGTAGTTCTGCACCCGGCGTTCGGTCGGCAGGCCGTTGTCGTCCCAGCCCATCGGGTAGAACACGTCGCGGCCGCGCATCCGCTGGAAGCGGGCGACGACGTCGGTGTGCGTGTACGAAAACACGTGGCCGATGTGCAGTGAGCCGGACGCGGTCGGCGGGGGAGTGTCGATGGAGAAGATGTTCGCCCTGGTCGCGGAGTCGCGGTCGAAGCGGTACGTGCCCTCGGTGTCCCAGGTGCCGCCCCATTTGTTCTCGAGGCCCTCGAGGGCTGGCTTGTCCGGAACGTTCGGGATCGTCATGGTTCTCCGATTCACTGTCTGCGGCACCGTGTCTGCGGTGAGGTGCCTGAATATTGGCCTAACCCAACCTACCCGATGCCCCGTTCACCGGCGATTCGGGG
>NZ_JASJVF010000206.1:0-5957 GCF_035019805.1 Cryobacterium sp. 10I1 | reverse complement strand
CCTCGGGAGACGTGAACAAGCAGGTTCGCTGCATCTACGTCGCCATCGGCCAGAAGGGCTCCACGATCGCCGCCGTCGATGCTCACGTAGAGCCGCGGCGCACCCGACACGTCGACGGCCTTGGTGGTGCCGACCTCGTACAGGGTGATGCCCGCCGGGCCGATGATGGAGCGGCCGGGCTCGAAGGCGACGATGGGCACCGGGATGCCGCGCGCCGCACACTCTGCCGCGACGATGTCGGCCAGACGGGCGGCGAGTTCGTGGATCGGGGTGGGCGTGTCCGCGTCGGTGTACGCGATGCCGAAGCCGCCGCCGAGGTTGAGCTCGGGAACAGGCCCGCCGACGAGGAGCGCGGCGTGCACGGCGAGCAGGCGGGAGGCGGACTCTGCGAACCCGTCGGCTCCGAAGATCTGGGAACCGATGTGGCAGTGCAGGCCGATGAAGCGCAGGGCCGGCTCCGCACGGATCAGGGCGACGAGGCGCGGGCCATCCTCGAGCGTGATGCCGAACTTCTGGTCCTCGTGCGCGGTGGCGAGGAACTCGTGCGTGTGCGCGTGCACGCCGCTGTTGACCCTGAGCCGCACGTTCTGCACGATGCCGTGCCGGGCCGCTGCCGCGGCGACACGGGAGATCTCGACGGTCGAGTCGATCACGATCGTGCCGACGCCGGTGGCACAGGCCTCGTCGATCTCGGCGAGGGACTTGTTGTTGCCGTGGAAGCCGAGGCGGGCGCCGGGCGCGCCGGCCGCGAGGGCGACGGCGAGTTCCCCGCCGCTGCAGACGTCGATGTTGAGTCCCTCGGCGAGCATCCAGCGGGCGACCTCGCTCGACAGGAAGGCCTTGCCGGCGTAGTAGACCTTGACCGTGGTGCCGATGCGGGAGAATTCTGCCTCGAAGGCGGAACGGAGGGCGGATGCGCGGGCGCGGGCATCCGCTTCGTCGATGACGTAGAGCGGGGTGCCGAACCGGGCGGCCAGGTCAGGCGCGGAGACGCCGCCGATGACGAGGTCGCCGGCAGGCGCGCGGTGCATGGTCGCGGGCCAGAGGCCGGCCGAGAGCGCGTTGGCGTCTCCGGGCAGGACGAGCCAGTCGGGGGCGAGCGGGTTGGTGGCCACGGGTGAAAACCTCACGGGAAAGTCGAGTGGGTGTCTCACTGAGTGGCGAGCGAACCCGGATTGGTCCCTGAAGCCAGTGAAGATTCCGCCGGTATGACAGCGAACCTGCACCGATTCTAGCGAGCAAGGGGTGCGCGCGCCGAATCAGCCGGCGGAGCAGGTGCCGAGGGTGGTCAGCGACTGCGCGGTGAGCGTCAGGGTGCTCGACTCCAGCGTAATGCGCGCCCGCCCCGGTGTGACGTCGACGCCGGCGAGGTTGACGCCCTCGGGGAGGTACCCGGCCACGCACACCCGGACCGGCTGCTGGCCGAGCACGAGCGGCAGGATTGCCGTCGCATCGAGGCTGCCCGCCCCGGTGGTGATCGTCGCATTGCTCGGTGTGAAGAGCAGCGAGTCGGCCGCAGCGGTCGGGGTGGCGGTGGCCTGGTAGCCGATGTCCAGGCCGAAGACGCTCACGCTGCCCTCGTACTGCACGGTGCCGTCGCCGAGCACGAGGTTGGCTGCGGGCGCCCCCTTCGGCAGGGCCGCCGCGAGCAGGGTGTTGAGCGCCGCCTGGTCGAGGTCGACCGTTCCGCGCACGTCGCCGACCTGTTTGGCCTGGTCGACGGGCACGTCGGTCGCGACGAGGTGAACGGATGCCGGCACGCCGTTCACCGTGAGGGCGGGAGCGACCAGGGTGACCCGGTCGAAGCTCCCCATCAGGTACTGCGCGATCACGGACAGGCCGCCGATCGAGACGGACACGTCGCCCGTGACCGAATCGGGCAGGTGCGCCGCGATCTCGGCCTTCGCCCGGTTCTCGGCGTAGTTGCGCACGCCGGCATCGGCGACGAAGAAGGCGGCGACGAGGGCGAGCACCACGATCGTCGCGATGATGAAACCACTCAGGCCACGGCGCCTGCGCGTTGCGGCTCCCCTGCCCGTTGCGGCGTCGCGGTCCACGGTCACATCCGCTCGGGAGCAGCCACGCCGAGGAGGCCGAGGCCGTTGCGGATGACCTGGCCGGTCGCGTCGTTGAGCCAGAGGCGCGTGCGGTGCAGTTCCGTGACGGGCTCGTCGCCAAGCGGGATCACCCGGCAGTTGTCGTACCAGCGGTGGTAGTAGCCGGCGACCTCTTCGATGTACCGGGCGATGCGATGCGGCTCGCGCAGTTCGGCGGCGAGGGCGACCATGCGCGGGTATTCCTGGAGCACGCCGAGCAGGGCGGACTCGCTGTCGTGCACGAGCAGCTCAGGGGCGAAGTCGGTGCGTTCGACGCCCGCTGCCGCGGCGTTGCGGGCGACGGAGCAGGTGCGCGCGTGGGCGTACTGCACGTAGAAGACCGGGTTCTCGTTGCTGTGCTTGCCGAGCAGGTCGAGGTCGATGTCGAGCGCGGTGTCGCTCGAGGAGCGCACGAGCGAGTAGCGGCCGGCGTCGACGCCGACGGCGTCGACGAGGTCGTCGAGGGTCACGATCGTGCCGGCGCGCTTGGACATCCGCAACGGTTCGCCGTCCTTGAGCAGGTTGACCATCTGGCCGATCAGAATCTGCAGGTTGACCCCTGGGACGTCACCGAAGGCCTCGACCATGGCCATCATGCGGCCGACGTAGCCGTGGTGGTCTGCACCGAGCATGATCAGGTTCTGGTCGAAGCCGCGCTCGCGCTTGTCGAGGTAGTAGCCGAGGTCGCCGGAGATATAGGCCGGTTCACCGTTCGAGCGGATGATGACCCGGTCACGGTCATCGCCGAAGGTCGTCGTACGGAGCCAGATGGCGCCATCCGCTTCGAAGATGTGGCCGAGGCCGCGCAGGCGCTCGATGGCCCGGTTGACCGCGCCGGACTCGTGCAGCGAGTCCTCGTGGAAGTAGACGTCGAAGTCGACGCCGAAGCCGTGCAGCTTCTCCTTGATCTCGGTGAACATCAGGTCGACGCCGATCGAGCGGAAGGCTTCCTGCTGTTCCTCGCGGGGCAGGTCGGCGATCGGGGTTGTTCCGTCGTACTTCGCGACGACCTGGTCGGCGATGTCGCCGATGTACGCTCCGCCGTAGCCGTCCTCGGGGGTGTGCTCGCCGAGATAGGCGGCCAGGACGCTGCGGGCGAAACGGTCGATCTGCGAACCGTGGTCGTTGAAGTAGTACTCGCGCGTGACATCCGCACCCTCCGCCTGAAGCACCCGGGCGAGGCTGTCGCCCACGGCGGCCCAGCGGACGCCGCCCATGTGGATGGGGCCGGTGGGGTTGGCCGAGACGAACTCGAGGTTGATCTTGATGCCGTCGTAGAGGTGGCCGGTGCCGTATGCCGGGCCGGCTTCGACGATGGTCTTCGCGAGCGCGCCGGCGGATGCCGCTTCGAGGCGGATGTTGATGAAGCCGGGGCCGGCGATTTCGACGGAGGCGACGTCGGGCAGCGCCTCGAGCCCTGCCGCGAGTTCGGTGGCGACCTCGCGCGGCTTGTAGCCGAGCGGCTTGGCGATCTTCATCGCGATGCTCGAGGCCCAGTCGCCGTGGTCGCGGTTGCGCGGGCGTTCGAGGGTGACGTCGCCGGCGTTGGCCAGGACGAGGTCGAGCCCACCGGTGTCGATGCCTTCTGCGCGTCGGCGCTCACCCAACTGCTGGATCAGGGCGAACAGGGATTCGGAAAGCTCGGCGGGGGTCACGGAAACCAAGCTTACCGGCCCGGTTTCGAGGACCTCGCTTGGTAAGGTCAACCCGTGACTCTCTTCGATTCGCCCGCCTCCCCGTCCGCCCGGCGCTTGCGCGCCGGAGTCTTCCTCTGCGTCGGCGCGCTGAGTCTCATTGGCTTGTCCGGCTGCGCAGCGGATGCAGCGCCCTCGGCCTCCGGTTCGGCGAGCGCCCCCGCGACCGGGGGTTCTTCCTCGTCAGCGAGCGCATCGGCCGCCGCGACGGCAACACCGACGCCCACGCCGACCCCGGCAGGGACCGCTGTCGCGATGACGTGCACCGACCTGCTCACCCTGGACGACGTCTACGCGTTCAACCCGAACTACGGCACCGACCCCTCCTACAAGCCGACATCCTCATCGGCCAAGACCGCGGCCTCCTTCCAGGGACTCACGTGCGGCCTGCTCAACCAGTCGAGCGACGGCACAATCGAAATCTCGCTCACCCAGCCCAACGCGCAGCTCATGACGCAGCAGCAGGACAAGGCCGTCGCGTCGTCGAAGATCGTCCCGACCTATGGCACTCCCCCGACCGTCCAGGGCTTCTTCGCCGTGACCAACGGCATCGGCGAGGCTCAGGTCTTCACCGACACGTACTGGCTCACGATCAGCTCATCGAACTTCCTGGAGCCCGGCGACGCCGAGTCCCTCGTCTCCGCGGCCCTCGGCCACCTGAAGTAGCTCGCCCCACCCTGACGAAGAGGGCAAAAATCCCGCGCAACGGCGGAACTCCCGCGCTCGATTCCGCCCGCTGACGGCCGCTGTGCCGAGCGCGGGAGTTGCGCCTCAACGCGGGTGGCATACCACGAGCGCAGCGGCGGAACACCCGCGCCGGATGGCCGCAGCGCTCCCGATTAGGTGCCGGTGCGAACACCGGCCTCCCGGATGCTGGTAACCTAGTGTTTTCCCGGGCCCCCATAGCTCAGGGGATAGAGCACTGCCCTCCGGAGGCAGGGGCGGCAGTTCGAATCTGCCTGGGGGCACACCAATAAAAGTCCAGACCAGCGGCTAATCTGTCTCAGTCCCGAGGTTCTCAAGATCGTCGTGTGACTTCGATTTGACTTCAATTACTTTCACGGCCACCTGATTCAGCGCGACTGCAACACTGTCGAGGTCCGAATCAAAGAGGTCCGCGTAGGTGTCGAGAGTCTCCTTCGCGGAGGCGTGACCCAGCATTCTTTGGAGTGCTTTGACGTTGGCACCGGCCGATACAGCAAGGCTTGCGCATGTATGACGGAGCTCATGCGGAGTCAGGCCCGGGACGCCGATTTCCGCGGCTGCCGCAGTCAGGAAGCCACGGCGGAAGATGCGATTGCGGAGCACACCTCCGCCTCGTTGTCCGACGAAGACGTGGTCGCCTGGCTTCCGGTCCGCGATTGCCTGTTCCAGTCTCAAGAGAATGAATGCGGGAACCGGGATTGATCGCTCCTCATAGTCTTTGGGCGTGGATTCCTCGAGGTAGCCGTTGATCTCGATCATCGTGTGCCGCACCTCGAGCCGGCCGCGCTTTACATCAACATCAGCAACGGTGAGTCCGGCCAGTTCGCCCCAGCGAAGGCCGCAATAGCTCAACACGAGGACCACGAGTCCATATCCAACGCCTCGACCCTCGACGGCTTCCTCGAGGTCATGGACCTGCTCGTGAGTCAAGTACGTCTTGGAAACTTTGGAAACCTTGGGGAGCTTCAGGCGGGCGGCAGGATTCGTAGTGATCCGGCCATCGTCGACGGCCATCTGCAGCGCGCCCCCCAGCGTATTGACGATTTTGCGCACGGACCAAGGCGCTTGGGTTTCAGAGAGCCTTGAGGCCCATTCCTGGACGGTCATCCGTTCCAAGTCGCCGAGGGGAATGCCCCCGAGGTCGGGAGCGATATTGCGCCGGATTATGCCTTGGGCCCTATCGATGGTGGAAGGTCGGAGATCGCTACGCGTCGCGAGCCAGCGATCCATCCACTCGGCCACAGTTACCCGAGAGCGCGTGGGATCTACGTAGGAGCCGCGACTCTTCGACACTTCAACCGAGGCGAGGAACAGCGTTGCTTCCTTCTTCGTTGAGAACCCACGTCTGGTGGTAGAGCTGTGGTCGGGCTTCCGGTACTGAACGCTGTTAACGCCGACCGAAAATAGGGCCAGTATCGCCGATTGAAAACAGGGCCACCGACCATTATGGAAGGTGATCAAT
>NZ_JASJVF010000205.1:0-5969 GCF_035019805.1 Cryobacterium sp. 10I1 | reverse complement strand
TCGGGATTGTCGCGGCCGTCGTCGATCGTGTAGTCCACGACCCGCACGGTCAACGGTGCTGTCGACTGCCGCCCCGGGAAGCCACGGTCGGCCAGGACCAGCATGCCCGGCCCGAAGCGCCCGGCGAGCTCCCGTGAGAGTTCAATTTCCGACGTCCTGCATGGGCCTATCGCCGCATCCAGAATCGTATGCGTCCCGCACTCGGCCAACGCCACCAGGCGCGCCTGTGGGAAGGCAGATTGCTCGCCACGGCTGACTGGCGGCCGGCCAAAGAACTCTGCATTCACCACGCTGTCGGCCAGATCCAGAATCGTTCCGTCGATGGACATCAAACGCCGCCCAGCCAACCACGAACCCGGCGTGTCCGGCCCGGCCAGGGGCCGCGCGACTCGGGCAAACAGATCCCGCACCGATTCAAATCCGAGCCGTCGACGCGCCTGGAAAATAGCCGACTTCGACGGCGGCATATAAGCGGCGCCCGCGAAGAACGCCTTGTCGCCGACCTTCGCGCGCAACGCGTGCAGGTCGGCCGCTCCCCGCAGGTAGACCGGAGCCGCGAAGAGATCATCGCGACCTGGGTCTGCGATGTTGAGCGTCCAGCCGTTGTTCGCGTCCAGGTATGACACCGCGTCGGCAAACTGCGCAGGCATCGTCGCAGTGCCTTGATGCTCGGCCCGCAGCCATTCGACGTAGGTGGCCCAGCCTTCGTTCAGCCAGATGTCCTTCCAGTCAGATGGCGTCACCGAATCGCCGAACCATTGGTGCCCGAGTTCAGGGACCACTGACTATCGGGAGACCGCGCGGGCCCGTATGGGTGGCCAGGGTGAAGTCACCGACCGTCGCCGTCGACAGGTAACTGGACATCGGGTCCGTCGCCTGCGATGACCAGGTGGTCCACCCGGCTTTGGTCCGTGGCGGGCCGGCCGCCAGACCGTTCGCAACGGCCGCCTTTCCAGCCGGCACCGTGATGTGGAACGAATACGTGGCCTTATCGTGCGGGTCGTCGTTCACGGGATACCAGGTCGAGGCGCCATCGGGTTCGTTGACCACGATCGCGCCATCCGCAGTCGTGACCCATCCATAGAGGGCGCCGGTCGTGTCGAGCGGCCGCCCGGTGCTTCCCCCGTACTCGACGATGATCGTTGTGGACTGTCCCTCCGTGAGCTTCGGCAGCAGACCGACGGTGAGCCCGTGCGCCGCCGCCTTGCCGTCCACCCGGACCGACGTGACGTCGAGACCGCGCAAATCGAAGTTGAGCGACGGCAGGTTCTGCTTCGCGCGGAGTGTGATGGTCGCGACGCCGCTGAGGCGTCCTACCAGTACCGCGGGGTCCCTCGGTGGCGCGTGACGAAGGGCGAGGTCGTAGTGCAGCACGTCGTAGCCGCCGTTGCACTATCAGGCGCGAGCCCTCATGCGGCGTCGGACGAAGCCGAGGATGATGGTGGGCAGCATTCCGACGCCGACCGCAAGCAGGAGGCCGAGAACCAGGAGAAGCGAAGTACGTGCTTGCGCGATCAGCGGTGCCCTCTCCTGTCTGACCCGATCGAGGGGGTACTCGATCATCTTGGACACGGACTGGACGACCGACGAACTGCTGCTCCTCGACAGTTGTTCGAAGGCGGCGTCGAAGCCCTGCGGGCTTCCTGGTGCACCGAGTTCGCCGGCAACCACCGTGGTCGTCGCGCCATCGAGAATCGAGGTCTTCACAACGAGGCCGTGCTTGGTCGTTACGAACCCTTTCGCCGACAGGGCGGAGGTGGTGGCACCTTGCGAGTATCCATAGACCTCGAAGATTGCAGCGGCATCGATCTCCTCGACGCCATCTTTCAGCTCGACGGCAACCCTCGGTCGCCCCCAAGGGAAAGCCGTGTTCATGAGAATGGCAGCGTCTTCGAACCCAAAGACTTTGACGGGCATCGCCGTCGGACCATCTAGTTTCCAGCCTGGGTAGCCGACGGATTCGCCGACCCGGTTGGCTTCCGCATCACCGGCCATGTCGGCGATGACTTTGAGTGAGCCCGGGATGCTGGAGGTCACGCCACCGGTAGTCGTTACTCGGCCGTCTTGGACGTAGCGCTGTCCGGTGACCCAGGAAACCTCGGGGTTCGAAGTTCTGAGCGCGGCGATTCGGGACCAATGGGACGTCGCGCGAAGCCCATCGAGAACTCCGGAGGCGGCGAGCAGCCGGGAGCCCGCACAAATGCCGAGGATGCGAGCGCCCGCGTTGTACTGGTTGACGATGAACTCGCGCGCCGCGGCCTCCTCGGGCCCCGACGGACTGTTCACGGCCGGCACCACGACCAGGTCAGGCGTGGGTGCAGCACCAGCCGCCACCTCACCAAAAGTGTGGGTCGGCACGACCCACATGCCACCGTCGACGACCGCCGGGGCGGCGGAGGCGGCAATCGTGTAGACGAAGAAGTCGGGTGAACTGGCCAGAACGTCATATGGCGCGAGAACGTCGGCGGTGTCGGATCCGGACCGGCCGAGAATGACCGCAACGACGAACTGCCCGTGGAGCGGCACGGCGCCAGGCTGAGGGGGTGGCGCCCCGATGCTCGCCGCGGAGGCAGTCTCAGCGCTCGATTGGGACAACCCGGTGACCGCTATGGCGGCGAAGGCGGTAATAGTGAGGGTAGTGGCGAGTGTGATGCTGCCGACTCGGCGGGCGATTTTTGACACGACGATCTCCTGGTGAGCGGGGGGTTAGCGGGTGAGACGGGAAAGGAAGTCGGAGATTATCCGAGCGAACGCCGGGGACTGCGTCCAATGCAAGTAGTGGCTTCCTTCGAGCACGTTGAGTTCGTGCGTCGTGACGTTCTCGAGTTCGGCCTCGTGGTTCGGCAACCATTGGGGCATCGTCCGAACGCTGTCGCTCGAGAGGATCTCGAGCACCGGCAGGTCCGAGGCGAACGGCTGCATCGCGGTTTTGGTCGAGTTGGCGCCGATGCGGCTCCATTCGTCGGAGACCGACGCGTTGACGTAGTTCCAGTTGGTCATCACGGCGATGCGGTGCCGCTCCTCCGCCGTATAGGCAGACCCTGGAGGCTGAACCAGGTCGGGTGCGATCGTCGTGACCACGCGGAAGAGCCCGGTCGCGGCCTGCATGCTCTCGACGGTCGAGGGTGCGCCCTCATCAAGAGACGACGACAGGGCGGCGGTAGGGTCGACGCCAACGATCGCCATCACCTCGTCCGGGTAGGCGTTCGCGTAGTAGCGGGCGTAGATGCCGCCGATTGAATGGCCGACCAGGATCACCGGCTCGTCCACCCGAAGCTTGGCCAGGACCTCGTGCAGCTCGCGGGTGATGTTCTCGATGGTGCGATCACTGACGTTCAGGTCACTGTAGCCGTAGCCGAAGCCCTCGACCACGATGACGTTGAACGCGTTCAGCTGGCGGATGAGCGGGGCGAAGTCGATTGCCGGTGCCGGCGTCCCATACCCGCTCAGGAGCACCATCGTCGGCCCGGTCCCGCCGTTGCGGTAGACATTGATGTCGCCGGCGTCGATGGCGACCTTCTTCCCATACGGCACGAGGTCGGCGTGTTCCGAGGTGTTCAGTGCCACATTGACGGTCGTCGAGACGGCCGTGAGAGCCAGGACAACAGCGAGGCCGATGCCGGCGGCGCGTGCGATTCTGGGGAAGTTCATATCAGGCTCCATCGGATTCGGGAGGTAAGGGGGTCGCGGATTCGCCGCGCCGACGTGCGTGTTTGCGGGTATGACTTCACGGTAGGGTTCGGTTGTCGGCCCACCTAGGACACGCTGTTGACGATCTCGGCCACGGAGGAAGACAGTGAGCGAACTACGCATCGTGATCGTCGGGTTCCCGTCCGTGCAGATCCTCGACGTGACCGGGCCCCTTGAGGTGTTTTCCACCGCCTCACGATTCCTGCCGATCGCTCGGTACGCCACGGAACTCGTGAGCACCGATGGCGGGCCGGTGCTATCGACGAGCGGCCTCGAGTTCGCGACGGGACCGATCGATGCAGTGGTCGGAAACATCGACACTCTCGTGGTCGCCGGGGGCCGGGATATGGAGGAAGCTGCGGGCGATCCGAGGCTGGTCGACAGCATTCGGCGGCTGGCGTTGGTGTCGCGGCGGGTCGCATCCGTGTGCTCAGGCGCGTTTCTACTCGCTGCCGCGGGCCTTCTGGACGGTCGCCGCGCGACCACCCACTGGGCCGAGTGCGAGGTGCTTGGGCGGGCCTACCCGGAGGTCATGGTCGACCCCGATGCCATCTATGTGCAGGACGGCAACGTCTGGACCTCGGCCGGCGTCACGGCCGGAATCGACTTGGCCTTGGCGTTGGTTGCCGATGACCATGGCCGCAAGGCCGCTGCGACCGTAGCGCGGCGCCTTGTCGTGTACCTCCGCCGTTCGGGCGGCCAGGCGCAGTTCTCAGCGCTGCTGGCCGCACAGTCCGCGAACGACGAGCCCATCCGTGACGTGTTGGCCTGGCTCCCTGACAACCTGACCGCCGATCTCTCCATCTCTGGTATGGCCACTCGCGCCCACCTCTCGGAGCGCCAGTTCAGTCGGGTATTCAAGTCCGAGGTAGGCATCACGCCGGCCGAGCATGTGGAGGCGGTGCGGATGGAGGCAGCGTGCAGTCTTCTCGAGACGACGATGCTGACAGTGGAGGAGATCGCGCGAGCATGCGGATTCGGCACCCCTGAAACCATGAATCGAGCGTTCCGGCGCCGCCTCAACACCACCCCGACCAACCATCGAGATCACTTCGGGTCCGACTGACCGTGCCAAGTCTCCGCGATTGACCGAGTGATCATTGACCGAGTGATCAATGTAGAGTCGGAGCATCGCTTCTCCCTCGCACGCCCCCACGAAAGCCGCAGCATGAACCTCCTCGCACCTCAGAAGACGCGCGCGACCGTGCTTCGCACCGTCTTCAGGATGACGCTGGGAGCCTTCCTCCTTCTCGCCGGCATCAGTCATCTCACCGTGAACCGGGAGGCGTTCCTCGCCCAGGTGCCCACCTGGGTGCCGATGGCGGGGGACTTCGTCGTCCTGGCCTCAGGCGTCGTCGAGATCGTCCTCGGCGCTTCCCTACTCGCCCTGGGCAGGTACCGGGTGCAGGTCGGCTGGATCGTGGCGGTCTTCTTCGTTGCCATCTTCCCCGGCAATATCTCGCAGCTGGCGACGCATACCGATTCCTTCGGGCTGAACACCGACCTCGAGCGCAGCGTGCGGCTGCTGTTCCAGCCCGTGCTGATGCTGTGGGCGCTCTGGTCCTCTGGCGCCTGGCTGGCGTGGCGCCGGTATCGCGCCGCCCGGCGTACCGAGGGAGACGGCTGATCGATGGGCGGCCCCAAGAAGCCCGAACAGGAGCGCTGCGACGCGATCCTCGCCGCGGCGTACGAGATCGCCCTCGGCGAGGGTCTCGATGCCGTCACCGCGCGCCGGGTGGCCACCGCGGCCGGCATCTCCACGGGCCTCGTGTTCTTCCACTTCCAGTCGAAAGACGGTCTGCTGGAGGCGCTGCTCGGCGTACTGCTCGACGGCACGCTCGACGCCCTGTCCGACTCCGGCCTGGCCCGGCTGGAACCGTGGGACCGCCTCGAGCGGATGATCCGGGTCGAGCTGGAGCGCCTGGTCGAGTACCACGATGCGGTCGAACTGATCTTCGCGTTCTACTTCTCCCGACGTGACGACCTGTTCCGCGCCCGCATCGAATCGAGCTTCGGGCGCTACCTCGCGGCGTTCTTGCCGGTCTGTCGTGAGGTCGCCACCGGGACCCGCGTCCAGGGTGACGAACTCGCGGAGACGGTGGTCGCTCTGGTCCAGGGTGCCTCGATCCAGGCGATCCGCAACCCGGAGATCTTCAGCCCGGAAGCGATCCTCGCGACGCTCCGAGCGGTGCGCCCGGCCTGATCGGAATGGCAAGAGCGCTTGCTCCGGTCTGGTGGGCTGCGCCGGGACACAGCGATCGGATAGCGCGGGCCGCAAC
>NZ_JASJVF010000204.1:0-5975 GCF_035019805.1 Cryobacterium sp. 10I1 | reverse complement strand
CGTCGGCCGTGAGCAGCGCGAGGTCCACGGCCGCGGCCGTCCGCTCGGACCACTCGAAGTCACCGCCGGACGCGAGGGCATCCCCGGCGGCGAGCCCCAGCAAAACAGCGCCGGACCGATCATGCTGTTCGGGTGTGAGCACGGCGACCTCCGTGGCAGGAGCAACGACATCGAATGCGCGCAGCATACGTCCCGGCGGCACGGCCGACAAGGCGGCAGCCCCCTCCCGTGGCGCGCATTCGCGATGGCGGAGAACGACCGGCGCGGGCGTCATCGTGCGTCACGGGAATAGTCGGGGATGCCTGCACCTTGTTATTCTTCGGAAGTCCCCGGTGAACACACCCGGCCCGGAGACTCCCTCGTGTGAAGGACCGCCACCCTGGTCTTTCACCTTCCGAAGCGTCAAACCGGCGGTTCGATTCCCTGCATTCGCGTTAGGCATTCCCATGAAGCTCACGTTCCGCTCCGCGCTCGTCGCGGGAGCCATCGTCACCCTCGCAGCACTGTCCCTCACCGCGTGCGCCAGCGGCGGCACGGCCGGAAGCACGAGCGGCGCAACGACCGCCGACGATTCCCTCGCCAAGGTGCAGAAGGCGGGAACGCTCACGGTCGGGACAGAGGGAACATACCGCCCGTTCTCGTTCCACGAGAACGGCGCCGGAGACATCACCGGATACGACGTCGACGTGGTCAAGGCCGTCGCCGCCAAGCTCGGAGTCACCGCGACCTTCCAGGAGACCCAGTGGGACGGCATCTTCGCCGGGCTCGAGGCCGGCCGGTTCGACGCGATCGCCAACCAGGTCTCGATCACCCCTGAGCGCACCGCCAAGTACACCTTCTCCACCCCGTACACCTACTCGACGGGCGTGATCGTCGTGAAGTCGGACAACACCTCGATCACCTCGTTCGAGAGCCTCTCCGGGAAGACCACCGCCCAGTCGCTCACGAGCAACTGGAACACCCTCGCGACCCAGAGCGGCGCCAACGTGCAGGCCGTCGAGGGCTGGGCGCAGTCCGTCGCCCTCGTCGAGCAGGGCCGGGTCGACGCCACGATCAACGACAACCTGACCTTCCTCGACTACAAGAAGAACAACGACGCTTCGGGGCTCAAGGTCGCCGCGACCACGACCGACAAGTCGGAGAGCGCCCTCGCGTTCGCCGGCGGCAGCACCGCCCTCGCAACCGCCGTCGACACCGCCCTCGCCGATCTTGCCGCGGACGGCACCCTGACCTCGATCTCGGAGAAGTACTTCGGGGCCGACGTCTCGAAGTAACCAGCAGATGACTCAGTCGAACTGGGACCTCGCCCTCAGCGCACTGGGTCCGATCCTGATGGGCGCCATCCAGGGCACGATTCCGCTCGCGCTCGTCTCCTTCGCGCTCGGTCTCGTGCTCGCGCTCGTCCTCGCGCTCATGAGGTTGTCCCGGCAGCGCTGGTTGTCCGCGATCGCCCGGGTGTTCATCTCGATCGTGCGGGGAACGCCGCTGCTCGTGCAGCTCTTCGTGATCTTCTACGGGCTTCCCTCGCTCGGGCTTCTGATCGACCCGTGGCCGAGCGCCGTGATCGCCTTCTCGATCAATGTCGGCGGGTATGCCGCAGAGGTCATCCGCGCCGCGATCCTCTCCGTGCCCCAGGGCCAGTGGGAGGCGGCCTGGATGGTCGGAATGTCCCGCAGCAAGGCACTGACCCGGATCATCCTGCCGCAGGCCGCCCGCGTCTCGGTCCCCCCGCTGTCGAACACGTTCATCAGCCTCGTCAAGGACACCTCCCTCGCCTCGCTGATCCTTGTCACCGAACTCTTCCGGCAGGCCCAGAAGGTCGCGGCGTTCAGCCAGGAATTCATGCTGCTCTACCTCGAGGCCGCGCTCGTGTACTGGGTGATCTGCCTCGTGCTCTCGACCGTGCAGGGCAGGCTCGAAAAGCGATTGGACCGTTATGTCGCCCATTGATACCCCGCTCGACCCGCCGACCGAGCCGCAGCACGGCGAAGGGACAGAGCCCGCGGCATCCGCCGCCCTGCTCACCGTTCGGGGGCTGCGCAAGAGCTTCGGCTCGACCAGCGTGCTCGAGTCCATCGACCTCACCGTCGCCCGGGGCCAGGTGCTCGCCCTGATCGGCCCCTCCGGCTCGGGGAAGACCACCATTCTGCGGTGCCTGAACGGGCTCGAAACCGCGGACGGGGGCACGATCACGATCACCGCCGAGGTCGCAGACGCCACGCAGGTCGCCGCCACGCCCGGGGACCCCTCACTCGCCGGAACCGCGATCACGGTCGACTTCGGCGCCGTCAAGGGCCCGAGCGACAAGAGCCTCGCGGCCCTCCGCGACCGGTCGGCGATGGTGTTCCAGAACTACAACCTGTTCCCGCACAAGACGGTGCTCGAGAACGTGCTCGAGGGTCCTGTCGTCGTGCAGCGCCGCCCGAAGGCGGAGGTCACCGCGGAGGCGCTCGCTCTCCTCGCCCGGGTGGGTCTGGCCGACAAGACGGATGCGTTTCCGTTCGAACTCTCCGGCGGCCAGCAGCAGCGGGTCGGGATCGTGCGGGCGCTCGCACTCCGCCCCCAGCTCCTGCTCTTCGACGAGCCGACGTCCTCGCTCGATCCTGAGTTGGTCGGGGACGTGTTGCGCCTGATCAAGGAACTCGCGATCGAGGGGTGGACCATGGTGATCGTCACCCACGAACTGGAGTTCGCCCGGGAGGTCGCGAGCGAGATCGCCTTCGTCGACGGCGGCACGATCGTCGAACACGGCGACCCCAGGCAGGTGCTCCGGAACCCGCGCGAGGAACGCACCCGGCAGTTCCTGCACCGCCTGCTCAACCCGTTCTGAACGCGCCCGCCCGGTCCGTCGATCCCGCCCGTCCGCACCGCTATCGTGATGCCATGGCAACAGCAGCGGTGACCACGCAACGACGCGTCTTCGGGGTCTTCCGCCTCGCGATCGGGATGCTCCTCCTCGCGAGTGTGCTCACTCAAGTCGTCGACCAGGCTGTGCACGACGCCTTCGTGCCGACGGAGTACTTCGGGTACTTCACGGTGCAGTCGAGCCTGGTCAACGCGGTCGTCCTGCTCTGGGGCGGTTCCCTCGCCCTCCGGTTCCGGGCAGACCCGGAGCTTTTCACCCGGATCAGGATGTCGGGGCTCTGCTACGCGATCGTGACCGCGGTCGTCTACAACGCACTGTTGCGCAACGTGGTGTCCGACGGTTTCACCGGGATCGCCTGGCCGAACGAGGTCCTGCACGTCTGGGCGCCGATCTTCATCCTGGTCGATTGGCTCCTCGCCCCTGGGCGGCCGGCCCTCGCCTGGAAGGCCCTGGGCTTCGCCCTCCTGTATCCGATCGTGTGGGTCGTCTACGCCGTGATCCGCGGCGCCGTCACCGGGTTCTACACCTACCCGTTCCTCGACCCGACCGGACCCGGCGGATATGGGAGCGTCGGCGGGTACGTGCTCGGAATCGCCGTCGTCATCGCGGGCCTCGCTGCTGCGGCGATCTCCGTGAGCCGGGCGGGGCATGCGACAGGGGTCACGGCTTCGACAGCTGTTCTGGCGGAAGATCCGGCAGCATCCCTGTCGCCTCCAGCTGACGCTCGCGCATCGCGAGGAACAGCGGAAAGCTGAACGCGAAGGCGAGAACGAACGCGAGGACGACGTAGAGCCAGGCGCGTTTCATGCCGAGCCGGCGGGCTTCGACGATGATCAGGATACTGCCTGCCACGGCTGTCACAAGCAGGTCGACGGTGAGCGATGACACCGAGGGGCCGCTTCCGGTCCAGTCGCCGACGTAGTCGCGCGCCTGGCTGATCGAGAGGATGTTGTACGTCCAGGTGCCGATCAGGCCGGCAATACTCAAGCCGAGGTACACGAGGGCGAGCGGGGTCCAGTTCCGGGTCATGCCGACAGTATGCCGCCCCTTCCCGCTCCGTCCCGTCACGTCGACGCGTCCACCCACCTCGCGAGAGCGTAATTTTGGCCCTTAAACCAGCGGTTTAAGGGCCAAAATTACGCTCTCGCGGAGAGGAGACGCGCGCGGGTCAGTCGGCGGGGCCGGCGGTGAGGGTCGCGGATGCGGTGTGGGGTGCCCCGGCGGTGTCCGTCCAGGTGAGGGTGACCGAGTCGCCGGGGTTGTACGCCGTGAGGGTCGAGGTGAGGGCGGCGGCCGAGGTGATCGACGTGCCGTCGACGGCGGTGATGGTGTCGCCCGCGACGATCCCGGCGGTGGCGGCGGCCGAACCGGCGACGACCGCCGTGATCACGGCCGAGTCACCGGTCGTGGCCGTCGATCCGGTGGTGCCGGATGCCGCGCCGAGGCTGCCGCGGTAGCTGCGGCCGTTGACAGAGCCCGTGTCCGTCGACGTGGTGGCGCCCGAACCGACCGCGACCCCGAGGAACGCCGGGTAGCCGATCGTGACAGTGCTCGTTTCGACGCCGGTGTGGATCAGGGTGACGACCTCGAGGGCCGCGTCGATCGTGATCGCGAAGCCACTGATCGTCGCGGTCCCTGAGGACGCCGCCGTGTCAATGCCGATGACCTCCCCGTCGGCGTCGTAGAGGGGCCCGCCGGAGTCGCCGGACTGGATGTCCGCGTCAACCTGGATCAGGCCGGTCAGGGTTTCGGCGTCCGTGGCATCCTCGCTCGACGCGGTGATGGTCTGGTCGACGCTCGTGACGGTGCCGGCCGCCGCGGTGAGGGTGCTCGTTCCGCCGGCGTTGCCGACCCCGGTGACCGCGTCCCCCGCCGCGACGGTCGAGGTCGTGTCCAGAGTGGCGGGGACCAGCCCGGAGGCATTCTCGAGTTTCAGCACGGCGATGTCCTGCGAGGAGTCCGTACCGACGACATCCGCCACATAGCTCACGCCGGTCGAGACGACCGTCACGCTGATGCTCGTCGCGCCGTCGATGACGTGGTTGTTGGTCAGGATCTCACCGTTCGAGGTGAGCACGATTCCGGTGCCGGCCGCTTCGGCGCTCTGGTACTTGAGGACGGTGTCGATGACGACGACGCCGACCGACTGCGCGGCCGTTGCCGCAGTGGTGTCGAGCGCGGTGGCCGTCGTCGCGGATGCGGTGCCGGACCCATAGTTGGAGGGGCCGCCGGGGCGCAGGCCGGAGGTACCGAGGGTCGCCGAGGAACCTGAGGTTCCCGATGATCCGGTTGATCCCGCAACCGAGCCCGAGCTGCTCGTGCCCGACGTCGAGCTGTTCGAGGAGGAGGCCGCGGCGACGACCTGGGCGACGGCCATCGAGGAGAAGTACAGGCCGGCGCCCGTCGTCGCGGTGACGAGGGCTGCAGCGAGCCCCATCGAGACGATCACTCCGGCACGGAAGCGCGGCCGGTGGAAGGCCGGGTTGACGACGGGTGCGGCCAGGCTGTTGCCCGTGGGTTCCGTGCCCGTGGATTCCGTGCCAGTGGGTTCCGTGCCAGTGGGTTCCGTGCCCGTGGGTTCGGTGCCAGTCATTGTGAGATCCTTTTCCTCCGGGTGACGGCCGTACCGTCGCGACTGGTTCCCACCCAAGTCCCGGAAGCTATCGGATTTCTATGAGGCGTCGTGGTGTTGGCCCAGAGGGTCCCGCCCATCGACTGTGAGCCCCTCCGGGCAGGCCGGGCCGGTCAGACGAGCACAGCGTCAGACGAGCACAGGTCCAAACCGGCGCAGCTTCAGACGAGGACTGTGCTGCCGATTTCACTGAAACCCTGATCGGTGACGGTGACCTCGAGCTTCGCCGGAATCTGTTCCTTCATCGAATCCACGTGGCTGATCAGTCCGATGGTGCGGCCACCGGCCCGGAGGCCGTCGAGGGTGCTCATCGCCGTTTCGAGCGTTTCGCTGTCCAGGGAGCCGAAGCCCTCATCGACGAAGAGGGTGTCGAGCGCGATTCCGCCGGCCTGGTGCGAGACGACCTCGGCGGCATGAACACCCTCGCGTCGAAAATCGCCGCGGACTCCGACCTCGCTCAGGCTAAAATCGACTACG
>NZ_JASJVF010000203.1:0-6007 GCF_035019805.1 Cryobacterium sp. 10I1 | reverse complement strand
CATTCGCACCCGCACCCGCACCCGCACGATTCCGGCCCGGTGACACGCCCGTAACACAGTGACGTTTATGTGACGATTCATCAGTTTTACTGGGCATCCGTCGGCCCCGGCCCTAATCTGGTCAGCAGCAGAACACCGTGCATGGAGTGTCGATCCGTCGACACCCCACGCGAGAGTGACGACCGGCTCGATGCCCGCAGTGGGTGTAGCTCACCACCGTCCGAAGCAGTTGAACCACCAGGCACCGTTGCCGGCGCACGACGCAGGCCGGCGGTGTCGTGCACCACGAAACAGTGCTGGGAACCAGAAATGCACCGCCATGACCGATGATGAACTCCTGCTCGAGACGGATTACACGAGTTACGCCAACTCCTGCCGCGACCCGCACATCACGTCGACCCAGGACCTCGTCGAGTGCCGCCGCCAGAACGGCCACGACGACACCCACGCCACCCGCTCGGGCCTCCGCGCCATCCGCTGGCACCCCGAGGCCGAAAACCTGCCGCTCCCGGGCTGAGCCTCTGGGCTGAACAGGCGAACGGAGTTCGCCGATAGCGGATGCCCGGCTCGGCATCCGCACACGGCGCCGGCCATCCGAGCATACGACTCGCGCCTGCGACCACAGGCGCACGCGATAACCACCGAGAGTCGCCGTTTCCGTCGAGTGACCCTGGTATGGCGGCAACCGTCGGCGCGAACGGCGACTCTCGCGAGGTCGGGTGCGCTCAGGGGTGCGTTCCGCACGTCGGTGCGTGGTCGCCGAGGGCACAGCTGAGGAAGAATCACGCCTAAACGAGGGGTAAGCACTCCCGCCCGTTAGGCTGGTCTGTGGCGCGGTCCAGTTATTCCGGAGCGCACCAAAGAACGAAGAGCTGAGCTCGACGGAAAAAAGGCTGACCATGAAACACGAAGTATCCGTACCTCCTCGCATCCAGGCAACGATTCGTAGCAACGGAACCGGCGAGCTGATCATCGACGGGGTTGGCCAGCAGGTGACGGCCGGCGACGAGGCTGGTGTTCGTGAAGAGATCATCAACCGCGTGACGGATGCCGCCCGTGTACTCGGTCGCCCGGTGCGGCTGACCGCCGACGACGAGCAGGGCCAATGGCCCCTTGTCGTCCACCCGGACGGCGAAGTGGAGGCCGCGGGCGACTTCATCCCGGCCGCCGCACGCACCGAAGCCGAAGCTCCCGCAGCGTCGCAGGGCAAGGCCGCCAAGCGCACCATGGCGCACTCCGGAGACCGCAGCGCAGCGGCATTCATGGCCGAACCGATGGAACCGATCGACGCCCTCGAGGAATTGGCAGAGCTCGCGGCCCTCGGTGACCCCCTCGATGCCGCGGCGCGGACCTCCGTCGACAAGGCGGACGCCGAGTCAGTGTTGGAGCGTGAGGCGGAAGCCGAAGCAGAAGCCGAAGCAGAAGCGGAAGCCGAAGCGGATGCCCTCGCAGGCACGGACGGCGCGGGTGAGCCCGCATCCGGGCACGACGCCTCGCAGGCCGCCGAGTCCCTGCCCGCCGGACCCCGCCGCACGCCAGTACCGCCGCCCGGACTCTTCGAGGACATCATCTTCGAACACCGCGATCTCGACGCCGACGATGACGATGAGGAGATCGCGGCCGGCCCGTTGGCAGCCTTCCGGTCCACGCCGATCTCCGCGTCCTCCGCTCTGCTCGTGCCTGCACAGCACCCGACCCTTGTCGCAGCGGAAGACGGTCCGAACCTCGCCGATTTCATGAGCTCCCGCCCCGCGATCGTGGCCGGCCCGGCCCTCCTCGGCTGGCAGGGCACCGTGCGCAGGGTCACCGGCGGACTCGTGAACCCCTCGCCCGGCCGGAGCGAACTCGCCCGCCGTGCCGCGATCGCGGCCGTGCAGCGCAGCCTGAGCGGTCCTCGCACGATCGTGGTGCTCAACCCCAAGGGTGGCGCGCACAAGACCACCGCGACCCTGTTGATCGCCGCGACCTTCGGCATCCACCGTGGCGGGTACACCCTCGCCTGGGACAACAACGAGACGATGGGCACCCTCGGCGTGCGGGCGCAGGGCGCCCAGCACACGAACACGGCCGTTGACCTGCTGCGCGACCTCGAGGACTTCGCCTACTCGACGTCGGCCAGGGTCGGCGACCTCGACAAGTACGTGCGCAACCAGGGCGACGCACGCTTCGACGCGCTCGCCTCCGACCTGGACCCCGCCGGAGCCGCGAGCATCGACGACGTCGCGTTCGGCAAGCTCCACGCCGCGCTCAGCCGCTTCTACCGGATCCTGATCATCGACACCGGCAACAACATGCGCGCCTCCAACTGGGAGGCGGCCGTCGAGACCGCCGACCAGCTCGTGGTCGTGTCGACGATTCGCGAGGACACCGCGTACGGCGCGGCGTCCCTCCTCGACGGGCTGCGGCTCAAGGGGCACGGCGACAAGGTCGCCCAGGCCGTGACCGTACTCGCGTCCCCGGCGAAGACCGCCGACCGCGCCCTGTCCGCCCGGCTGCACGACCACTTCAGCCAGCTCACCCGCACCGTCGTCGCCGTGCCGTACGATCCGGCGCTCGTCGCCGGCGGGCCGCTCAACATCGACGCCCTCGCCCCGCGCACCCGTGAGGCCTGGCTCTACGCGACCGCGGCGATCGCCGAAGGGCTGTAGGCCGCGTCCGGAGCGGGGGACGTGAACCTTCCCGTTCGCCTCGATACGCCATAATGCACGGCGGGCGCGCCAATCGGGGCCGCCCGCCGACAAGAAGGTCCACCCGTGCGCAGCTACCCCGCCCTTATCTCCCTCGGAGTCTCCGCCGGTCTCGTCGCGGTCTGCGTTGTGCTCGCGCTCGCCGGATGCAGCCCGGCAGCGACCCGGTCGCCCGCCGCCCCAGCCGGCTGCGCCCAGCCGGGGGCCGCCTCCGACGCCGTGGTCGCGCCGGGGGCCATCGGCAGTGCGCCAGAGGTCACCTTCACCACGCCGCTGACCGCCGCGGACACCGAGCGCACCGTCATGACCGTCGGTACCGGCGTCCCGGTGCAGACCGGCGACTACGTGGAACTCGGCGTCGCGTTCTACAACGGCAGGACCGGGGCTAAGATCGACGCCCGCGGATTCGGGCCAGGCACCTCGGGACTCGACACCGGAGCCCCCGTCGGCGTGAACCTCGACGCACCGAACGGCACACTGCCCGCTATCGTCAAGGGCGTCACCTGCTCGACGGTGGGTTCCCGGGTGGCCGTCGTCGCGAGTCCGGTGGACGCCTGGGGAGCGAAGGAGAACATCGACCTCGACCTCCACGCGGATGACAACGTCGTCATCGTCGTCGACGTGCTGACGGCGGCGGCGACCGCGCCCGTCGCGACCGGTGTCCCCGCGACAGGAGCTCCCGACACCAACGTCGGTTAGCGACTGCCGCCGGGCGTCCGCTTCCGGGTGCCCGCTTCCGCGTGCCGCCGTCGGGCCTCCGCCGGCTGGCCGACTCAGGTTCCTCATAGATGCATGGTCCATACTGGCCGAGGCCCATCATCGAAGAGACCATTCTCGAAAAAGAAAGATCAGCGTGCGCAAACTTCCTGCCCTCCTCGCCGTCGCAACCGTCGCGGTGCTCGCCCTCACCGGGTGCAGCGGATCCCCGTCGTCGACGCCGACGGCATCCGCCGCCGCACTGACGTGCACCGACCCCGGCACGAGCTCCGACGCCGTCACCGTCGCCGGTGACGCCGGTGTCGAGCCCACCGTTACCTTCACGGCGCCGCTCGCGGCGACCGCGACCCAGCGCACCGTGATCACCAAGGGCGACGGCGAAGCCGTCAACACCGGTGACGCCGTCGAGATCGCCTACACCGCGTACAACGCAACCTCGGGCGCCAAGCTCAACGCCGGCGGTTACGGCGCCGCAGCCGGCCTGACTGTCACCGTCGCCGAGACCGGCTCCGTCATCCCCGGCATCCTCAAGGGCATCGCGTGCTCCAACATCGGCTCGCGCGTCGCCGTCGTCGTCCCGCCGGCCGACGCGTTCGGTACCACGGGCAACACGGACCTCAAGGTGTCCGCGACCGACAACATCATCTTCGTGATCGACGTCAAGGGCAAGGTTCCCACCCGCGCGAGCGGCACGGACCAGGCCCCGCAGGACGGTTTCCCCACCGTCGTGCTCGCCGACGACGGCGCCCCGACGATCACCGTCCCGAAGAACGACGCGCCGACCGAGCTCAAGACCGAGGTCCTCAAGAAGGGCGACGGCGCGACCGTCGCCGACGGTGCGACCGTGACCGTGCAGTACGCGGGCGTCGTCTGGGCCACCGGAACCGTCTTCGATCAGAGCTGGGGCAAGGGCGGCCCGGCCACCTTCGCGACGGCCAACGTCGTCCCCGGCTTCGCCCAGGGCCTGATCGGCCAGACTGTCGGCTCGCAGGTCGTCATCGTCATCCCGCCGGCGCTCGGCTACGGCAGCACCGGCAACACGACCGCGGGCATCTCGGCAACGGACACCCTCGTGTTCGTCGTCGACATCCTCGCGACCGCGTGATCGCGTAGCAACGTAACCGCATAACCAGACACCCGCACCAGGCGGCGGCCTTCGGGCCGCCGCCGGAAGGCCCAGTTCCACCATGCAGCGCACGATGTTCAAGTCCAAGATCCACCGCGCCACCGTGACGCAGTCCGACCTGCACTACGTCGGTTCGCTGACGGTCGACGAGGACCTGATGGAGGCAGGCGACCTGCTCGCCGGTGAGCGCGTCAGCATCGTCGACGTGAACAACGGCAGCCGCTTCGAGACCTACCTCATCGCCGGCAAACGCGGCAGCGGGGTCATCGGCCTGAACGGCGCCGCGGCCCGCCTCGGCATGCAGGGCGACCTCATCATCATCATCTCCTACGCGCAGATGAGCGACGAAGAGTCCCGCAGCTACGTGCCCGTCGTCGTGCACGTCGACGCGGACAACCGCATTGTCGCGGTCGACTCGGACCCCTCAGGTGTACATGTCGCTGGACTCAGCCGCCCGCCGCTCACGGCCTGACGTCGAGCGTTCCTCGAATCGGCCGGTCTTCTCGGTCAGCCGGATCCGGTAGATCACCGGGGCCTGACCGGATGCCGCCACCCGGCCCGCCGAGGGCGGCACCGGCTCCGACGCGGTCGTCCTGATCCCGTGGAACGTGCCGTCGGGACCGGAGACCGGCTGCGCCGTCGTCGAGGTCACGTACGGTGCGAGCCGGGCGAGGAGCTTGCGCAGGCCGTCGTCGGCATCCGCGTCATGGAGCTCCTCGAACTCGCCCCAGGCGACGACCGTGCGCCAGTTCGCGAGGTCGTCGAGCTGCTCGACCTCGAAGCAGACGTCGGGGTTGGCCCGCATCATGTCGACCTTGGTGCCGGCGGCACTGTGGGCGTACACGGTGCCATCATCATAGGCGTACGTGATCGGCACGATATAGGTGCGGCCGTCGCTGTGGCAGCCGATCCGGCCGACCACACTGGTCTGCAGGACTGCGTCGATTTCACGATTGTTCAATTCCCCGAGCATGTCCCCAGCATGGACCCGCCTGGCGAGGTGCACCAGCCCGGACCGCGCCGCACGGCGTGTCCTCTCCGGGTCTGCGGCATCGATGCGACGCGCTGGCGAGGGCGGTACCGCGACGCGCCGGGCGCATGCCATCATCGTGGGATGGAACGTAACGCATCCGCTCGCCTCGCTCTCGACGTGCGCGCGCCCGCCCGTTTGATCCTCTCGATCGGCGTCGCCGACGACCCGGCCGTCTCGGTCGTTGAGACCTTCACTGCGGTGCAGGACGGCGCGCCGCTCGAGTCTCGGATCGTGTTCGACCAGCACGGCACCCGGCTGCACGTCGTCGAGGCGGAGGCCGGTTCGGTCGATATCGACTACTCCGTGACCGCGACCGGGCAGACGAGCGACGCCGGCTACTCGGAGATCGACCTCGTGCGTTACCTGCGCCCGAGCCGGCGGTCAGGGTGTTCGTGGGCTTCACGAATCCGAAGATCGGCCCGGGTACGGGTTCGCCGGCCAGCA
>NZ_JASJVF010000202.1:0-6014 GCF_035019805.1 Cryobacterium sp. 10I1 | reverse complement strand
GCTGCGGGCCGGGCTCTCCGTGCTCGGTGCGCAGTACGCGTTCACGGCCGGGGTGTTCTTCATGATCCCGATCTACCTGCAGATGACCCTGGGGCTCAACGCGCTGGAAACCGGGCTGAAGATCTTCCCGCTGTCGATCGCGCTCATCCTCTTCTCTGTGGTGGGCACCCGGTTGTCGACGCTGTGGTCACCGCGCCGGATCGTGCGCGTCGGTCAGCTCGTCCTGGTAGGAAGCGCCGTATGCCTGCTCGGTTCCGTCTCCCTGGACCTGAAGAGCGTCGTGTTCGGCGTCGGGATGTTCACCGCGGGAGCTGCACTCGGCCTTCTCGCCTCGCAACTCGGAAACGTGAACATGTCCAGTGTCGGCGAGGAGAGGACGAGCGAGGTCGGCGGGCTTCAGGGAGTCTTCCAGAACCTCGGCTCGTCGCTCGGTACCGCTTTGATCGGATCGGTGCTGATCGCGTCGCTCTCGTCCTCGTTCCTGAGCTCGGTGGAGAGCAGCAGCCTTCCCGACTCCGCGAAAGCCGCGGTCAGCACGCAGACAGCGGCCGGTGTCGCCATCGTTCCCGTCTCGAGTGTGGCCGGCATCGCGACGGACGCGGGACTGTCGAGCTCCGACAGTGCCGAGTTGACCAGGATCTACAGCGAATCACAGGTGTCCTCCCTGCGGGTGTCCTTCTTCGCGCTGGTCCTCTTCGCCCTCGGATCCCTGGTGTTCTCCAGGAACATTCCGAACCAGACCGTCGCGAGGCGTCAGGGGAAGACCCCGGAGGCGCGGCAATCGCCGTGACCTGGCCCATTCCCGGCGGTGCCATTCCAGGCAGTGCCCATTCCAGAAGCGGCCGAACGACAGTATTTTGTCAGCGACGAGGGCATCACACGGGTGTCCCGGTATCCGAGGGAAGACGGCTCATGGATAATTTCTGGAACTTTGTCGGGTTCTTCTTCTGGTCCTTTGTCTTCCTCGCCTACCTGATGGTGCTCGTGACCGTCATCGGGGACCTGTTCAGCGACCATCAGGTCAGCGGCGGGGTCAAGGCCATCTGGATGGTCTTCCTGGTCTTCCTGCCTTTCCTCACCGCCCTCGTCTACCTGATCGCGCGGGGTTCCGGGATGTCCGAGCGCCAGGAGCAGCGCAGGAACCAGTACCGGGGCCAGACGGATCAATACATCAAGACCGTCGCGGGTTCGTCGCCGTCCACGGAAATCGCGGACGCGAAGAAGCTACTCGACTCCGGCGTCATCACCCAGGCCGAATACGAGCGGCTCAAGGCCCGCGCGCTGGGCTAGTCCTGCCCGGGGAGAAAACGACAGAAGAAAACGACAGAGAGGTCGTCCAGCATGGATGTCGTCCACCATGTATGAGGACAGGGCCGCGCTCGACAATGTCGTCGAGCACGCGACCGTGGAGGAGCGCAAGGCCAGGGGCAAGCGGGCCAGGGAGCAGACTCCCCGCGCCAGTCACTCGGGTTGGTCGCCGGCCGCTGACCGGCCAGACCCGGTCGCGCTGCTCGAGGAACAGAACCTCACCAGGGAGCAGGACCTGGTGCCGGTCCGGCACGGCCGGATGCTGGTATCGCCGTTCACGTTCTACCGGGGCGCGGCCAGGATCATGGCCGCCGACCTCAAGGACACCCCGAGGTCCGGGCTGATCGTGCAGCTCTGCGGTGACGCCCACCTGTCCAATTTCGGCCTGTTCGCCTCGCCAGAGCGCGCCCTGCTCTTCGACCTGAACGACTTCGACGAAACCCTGCCCGGCCCGTTCGAATACGACGTCCAGCGGATGTGCGCGAGTTTCACGATCGCGGCCCGCAACAACAGGTTCACGAGCTCCCAGGTCCACGACGTGACGCTCGCCTCGGTGCGGGCGTATCGCGAGGCGATGGCGGAATTCGCGAAGATGCGCACGATGGACGTCTGGTACGCCCGCATGACCGAGGACACGGTCTTGGCGACCCTCCAGGTCGCCGCGGGCAGGACGAGCGGAGACCGGACGGAGCGCAAGGCTGCGGTGAACGCGGAGAAGAGGACCAGGGCGATCGCCGAGAAGGCCCGCACCCGGGACAGCCTGCAGGCGCTGTCGAAGCTCGCGGAGTTCGTCGACGGGGAGTACCGCATCATCAGCCAGCCGCCGATCGTCATCCCCGTCCGGGAGCTGACGACGACAACGGGACTGTCGCCCGACGAGATCGAGGAATCGGTGCGGACGGCGTTCCGCTCCTACCGTGCCAATCTCCAGGACGATCGCCGCCAGCTGCTCGAACGTTTCGAACTCGTCGACGTTGCCCGTAAGGTCGTCGGCGTCGGGAGCGTCGGCACGCGCGCCTACATAGCGCTGCTCCAGGGGCGTGACCAGCAGGATCCCCTCTTTCTCCAGGTCAAGGAGGCCAGGGCCTCGGTGCTCGAGGACCACCTCGACACGAGCCGCTACGGACAACCCGGTGAGCGCGTCGTACAGGGACAACGGATGATGCAGGCCGCGAGCGACATCTACCTGGGCTGGACGAAAGGGGTGCAGCAGAACCGGTTCCTGTACTGGCGCCAGCTGCGCGACATGAAGGGGTCCGTCGTCGTGGAGAACATGGTGCCGTTCGGCATGACCCTCTATGCCGGACTGTGCGGCTGGACGCTCGCTCGCGCGCACGCACGCTCGGGTGACCCCGTCGCCATCGCCGCCTACCTCGGGAAGAGAGCTGAATTCGACACGGCGATCACTGATTTCTCGCTGCGCTACGCGGACCAGAACGACCGCGACTATGAGGCCTTCGCCGAGGCCGTCCGTTCCGGACGGCTGCCGTCCATCGCCGGCCTGTAGGAACGTCAATTCCGAACCAGCCGCGCAGCGCTGCAGCCTAAGATTCAGGAGGGTCATCCTCAGCGGCGTCCCGCTCGCCTGCCGAACTCCGGCAGCTGGCTGACGACTGGCCTCGAAGGACGACCCACCGATGTTGCACAAAACCAGCCTGCTCGCCGGGCTCACCGCCCTGGTCCTGCTTCCGCTCGCCCTCACAGGATGCTCGACGAACGGGAGCACCGCGACCGGATCGGACGCGGCATCCGCCGGGAAGACGACCATCGCGGTGGTCACCCACGGAAACCCGGGCGACGCGTTCTGGGACGTGGTCAAGAGTGGCGCAGAGCAGGCAGGCACCGACCTCGGCGCGACCGTGACGTACCAGGGCGACGGTGACCCCGTGCGTCAGAGCCAGCTGATCGATTCGGCCGTCGCGACGCATCCGGACGGACTAATCGTCTCGATGGCGAACCCCGACGGGGTCAAGGCGTCCGTCGAGAAGGCCGTGGCGGCCGGCATCCCGGTGATCACGATCAACTCGGGACTCGAGGAGTCCCTCGCCTTCGGCGCCCAGACCCACGTCGGCCAGAGCGAGTACGCCGCCGGACAGTCCGCGGGGGAGCGCCTCGCCAAGGCGGGAGCCACGAAGGTGATCTGCGTCATCCACGAGGCAGGCAACACGGGCCTCGAGGACCGCTGCCGGGGAGCCGCCGCCGGGCTCGGCAGCCCGGTCACGAACGTGCAGGTCGACATCGCCAACCTCGCGGACGCCCAGAACACGATCAAGAGCACGCTCCTGGCCGACCCGACGATCGACGGTGTGCTCAGCCTGAACCCGGGCATCGCCGTCGCCGCGAGCCAGGCCATCACCGACGCAGGCAGCCACGCGCAGCTCGCGACCTTCGACGTGTCCAAAGACGTGACGACGCTCATCGAGGCCGGCTCGATCCTGTTCGCGGTCGACCAGCAGCCATACTCCCAGGGCTACCTTCCGGTGGTGTTCCTCACCCTGCAGAAGCGCAACGGCGACGTCGTCGGCGGCGGCCAGCCGGTGTTCTCCGGCCCCGGGTTCGTCACGAAGGAGAACGCGGCGCAGGTCGCCACCTACGCGGCACACGGAACCCGATGACCGGGCTGCTCCGCCGCCCCGAGGTCGGGGCGTTCGTCGCCGCGTTCGGGATCTTCCTGTATTTCTCGATCTCGACATCCGCTTTTCTGACGCCGGCCGGCGTCGCAACCTGGCTGTATTCGTCGTCGCTGTTCGGGATCATGGCCGTCGCCGTGGCGCTCCTGATGATCGGCGGAGAGTTCGACCTCTCCGCGGGCGCGATGACGGGAACGACCGGCCTGATCGTCGGCATCGCGACGACGCAGTGGGGCCTGAACGTGTGGCTCGCCCTCGTGCTCGCGCTCGCCGCGGCCCTCCTCGTCGGGGCATTCAACGCGTGGCTCGTCACCTCGACCGGCCTGCCGAGTTTCATCGTGACCCTCGCAACCTTCTTCATCCTGCAGGGCCTGAACCTCGCCGTCACCAAACTGCTCACCGGGACCGTCGCGATCCAGGGCCTCGGAGCCGTCACCGGCTTCGACCAGGCCCGGGTGCTCTTCGGCTCCTCGTTCCCGCTGTTCGGCATGGACGTCAAGATCTCGATCGTCTGGTGGATCCTGCTGACCGCGCTCGCGACCTGGGTGCTGCTGCGCACCCGCTTCGGCAACTGGGTCTTCGCGGTCGGCGGCCAGGCCGCAAGCGCCCGCCAGGTCGGCGTGCCCGTGCGCCGGGTGAAGTTCGGGCTCTTCCTCACGACCGCAGGCGCCGCCTGGCTCGTCGGAATGCTCCAGCTCTTCGACGTATCGACCGTGCAGGCGACGACGGGCATCGGCCAGGAATTCGTCTACATCATCTGCGCCGTCGTCGGCGGCTGCCTGCTCACCGGCGGGTTCGGCTCCGCGATCGGCGCGTCCCTCGGCGCCCTCATCTACGGCATGGCGCTCCAGGGCATCGTCTTCGCCCAGTGGGACAGCAACTGGCTCAAGGCCTTCCTCGGCGGCATGCTGCTGCTCGCAGTACTCGTCAACCTCTGGGTGCGCCGCCAGGCCGGTGAGCGCTCATGACCGCGGCGGAGCCCCTGGGCGCGGCGGAGCCCCTGGGCGCGGCGGAGCCCCTGGGCACGGCGGAGCCCCTGGGCACGGCGGCGGATGCCCGGACGCCTCTTCTCGAGGTCCGCGGTCTCGGCAAGAGCTACGGTTCGGTGCGTGCGCTGAGCGGGGTGACGGCCTCGATCGGAGCCGGCGAGGTGCTCTGCGTGCTCGGCGACAACGGCGCGGGCAAGTCCACACTGATCAAGGTCCTCGCCGGGGCACACGGGCACACCGAAGGCACCCTCCTCGCCCACGGCGTCGAACAACACTTCGGGAGCCCCCGTGACGCGCTCTCCCTCGGCATCGCGACGGTCTACCAGGACCTGGCCCTCGTGCCGCTGCTCCCGGTCTGGCGCAACTTCTTCCTCGGAGCGGAGGAGACGGTCGGCCGCGGGCCGTTCCGCCGCCTCGCCGTCGCCAGGATGCGGGCGACCACCCGGGACAGCCTTGCGACCCTGGGCATCACCCTCCGCGACGTCGACCAGCCGATCGGCACCCTCTCCGGCGGGGAACGCCAGGCCGTCGCGATCGCCCGCGCCGTGCACTTCGGCGCGAAACTCGTCATCCTCGACGAACCGACGTCCGCGCTCGGCGTCACCCAGGCCGGCCTCGTGCTGCGGTACATCGCGCGGGCCAGGGACAGCGGCCTCGGCATCGTGTTCATCACGCACAACCCGCACCATGCCTGGGCCGTCGGGGATCGGTTCCTCGTGCTCAACCGCGGCACGAGCCTCGGCGAGTTCGCGCGCGACGGGATCACGGTCGACGAGCTCACGAGGCTGATGGCCGGCGGCGAGGAGCTCGACGCGCTCGGTCCTGTGCTCGGCCGACCGGCATCCGCTGGGGACGCCCGCTGACCGAGGTGCGGGCCGACACCCCGGCCTCACACGCCTGTTCTACACTGGGGAATCGTCGTGCGGTGTGCAGCACCGCGTCCCGATCCGAGGAGCGAGCGTGACCGAGACCCCCGTTCCGCAGGGCGCAACCCAGGCCGCAGCGCAGTCCGCCGCCCTCGAGGCTGAACCGCTTCTGGCCGACGTACTTGGTCTGCAGGAAGGTCTCGAAGGCCTCGGCCTCGTTG
>NZ_JASJVF010000201.1:0-6069 GCF_035019805.1 Cryobacterium sp. 10I1 | reverse complement strand
GCCCTGGTCTGAGCCCGACCTGGTCTGAGCGGGGCGGAGCAGGGGTGGGTCAGGGGTGAGTCAGTCCCTCGGTGGTTCCCGGAAGGGTGGGCCGGGTCACGGTTTCCTGCTCGTAGGGTTCGGCCTGGGCGCTCGCTGCCCGGCGGCGCTCCTCTTCGAAGTCGCCCTCGAGTCCGCTGAAGCCCTCGGCACCGGCCGGGTGGGCGTCCCGCGACGTGGTCCCGCGTGCGGGATGGTCCTTGTCGGCGACGTGCCGACCGTGGTGTGCAGCAAACATGCCAGTCACGGTACGCCGCGTCCCCGCCGAGTCAAGGGCTAGCGTGCGGCGGGCACCTGTGCAGCGGTGGTTCGCGGGCGTCCCCGCACGGTGTACCTTCAACATCACAGCAGTTGAATTCTGCTGAGAAGGACCTCGGCGGCGTTCGGCCCCGGGGTCCTTTGCTTTGGCCCGGTGTCGCCCGGTGTCGTTGACTGCGACGTCCTGTTCGGTGTCCGATCCGGCGTTTCTGCGGCCTCACCCACGGTCTGTCCAGCGAGTCGTGCGAAGCTGGACTGTGCGCTCCCTCTCGACAACAGGATTCCTGCGATATCTCGGCGGCGCGATCGTCGCGTCGGCCGTCTTCGTCGCGCTGTACCTCTTTTTTGTGCGGACCCTGCACGGCCAGACGATGGACCAGCTCGCCTACGACGGCTCGATCTTCGGCCGTCGCAGCGTCACGGTCGTCACCCAGCAGGTGCTCGACCAGGTTCCGACCGTCTCGGTCGTGGCCGGCGCCGTCATCACCGGGATCATCACGGCCGTGCGCCGCGATCTCCGCACGCTCGTCGTCGCCGTCGTCGTCGCCCTGGGGGCCGTCGTCACGACCCAGGTCCTCAAGGACATCCTGCTCACCCGTCCCGATCTCGGGGTCGACGGTTACGCCGGCAACTCGTTCCCGTCCGGGCATACGACGGTCGCTGCGGCATCCGCTCTTGCCGTGTTCCTCGTCTCGAGCCCGCGGACCCGCTGGCTCGCCGCACTGCTCGGCTCGGCGTTCGCGGCCGTCGCGGGCGTCTCCACGCTCGCGAACGGCTGGCACCGCCCGAGCGACGTCATCGCCGGGCTCCTGGTCGTCGCGGTCTGGGGCTGCGCGGGCGGCATCGCGCTCTGGGTATGGGGCGCATCGCCCCGCCGCCTGCGAGCGCGCGGGTCGGCACGCCGGTTCGCGGCAGGGAACACCGACCCGGACGCGGGGACCGGTCCCCTGGCCCCGACCCGCGGAACGCCCGCGATCGGATACCGCATCCAGCTCTGGTTCGTCGTGCCGTTCTGTCTGGTCGCGGCCGCGGCGTTCCTCGTGACGTTCTTCGGCGCCTCCGGCCCGAACAGCGAGGCCGTCATCGCCTACGTCGGCGGGGTCGCGGCGATCTGCGCCGCCGGATCCCTCGTCGCGTTCGTCGCAACCCACCTCTTCGACCGCCTGCCCTGAGCTGCGGGGCACCCGACCGGTCACGCGGTCCGGCGCGAATCGTCCGGCGTTCAGGCGCCGATCAGGACGAGTACGTGATACACGACGTAGACCGGCCAGACGATCGCCTGGAGCAGCCCGAGGATCACACCCCAGAACGTTCCGCTCGAGACCGAGACGAAGTAGATCGCCGCTCCGATGTAGGCCAGGAAGAGGACGAAGCCCCACGGTCCGTCCCGCACGATCACCCGTCCACGTCCGTCCATGGCCATCAGCTCCTCCGATTCCGCACGCCCGGCGACTGTCCTCTGGGCCTCAGGGTAGCCCGAGTGCAGCCAGCGCGACACGGGGCGGCCGCGCCGGTTTCGGCGGGCCGCGCCCGCCGTTTCGGGCGCGGCCTGCCGATGTGGGCGCGACTAGAGCTTGTGGATGTTCGTGCGGGCGAGCTGCACGGCCTCGCCGACGCCGCCGTTCAGCACGACCCGGGAGAGGGCGAGCGCGAAACCGCGCACCTGCGCCCCCGTGATCGTCGGCGGCATGCTCAGGGCGAGCGGGTCGGTGACGAGGTCGACGAGCGCGGGCCCGTTGTGCTCGAAGGCGCGCTCCAGGGCGCCTCGGATGTCGGCGGGATCCTCGACCCGCTGGCCGTAGATGCCGAGGGCGTTGGCGACGGCGGCGTAGTCGACGGCCGGAACGTCGACGCCGAAGTCGGGGTAGCCGTCGACGAGCATCTCGAGCTTGACCATGCCGAGGGTCGAGTTGTTGAACACGACGATCTTCACCGGCAGGTTCTGCGCGGCGACGGTGACGAGCTCGCCGAGGAGCATCGAGAGGCCGCCGTCTCCGGACAGGGTCACGACCTGGCGCCCCGGGTGGCTCGCCTGGGCGCCGATCGCCTGGGGGAGCGCGTTGGCCATCGATCCGTGCAGGAGCGAGGCGAGCATCCGCCTGCGCCCGTTCGGGTTGATGTACCGGGCCGCCCAGACGTTGCACATGCCGGTGTCTGCGATGAAGACGGCGTCGTCTGCGGCGACCTCGTCGAGGATCGAGGCCGCGTACTCGGGGTGGATCGGCGTGCGCTTCTCGACGTTGCGCGGGTTGCCGTCGACCTTGTGCATGAGTTGCTCGTGGTGCTTGAGGGTCTTCTCGAGGAAGCGCCGGTCGGCGGTGCGGGTGATCAGCGGGGTGACCGCGTTGAGCGTCGCCGCGACATCCCCGTGCACCGGCACCGTGACGTTCGTGCGCCGGCCGATGTGTTCGGCACGGATGTCCACCTGCGCGATGACGACATCCGTGCCGTCGGGCAGGAATTGCGAGTACGGAAAGTCGGTGCCGAGCAGGATGAGCAGGTCGGCGTCGTGCATGCCGTCGTGGGCGGCGCCGTAGCCGATCAGCCCGGTCATGCCCACGTCGAAGGGGTTGTCGTACTGGATCCACTCCTTGCCGCGCAGGGAATGCCCCATCGGGGCGGCGAGCAGGTCGGCGAAGGCGACGACCTCATCGTGGGCTCCGGCGACGCCGATCCCGGCGAAGATGGCGATCTGGCGTGCGTTGTTGATGGCGTCGGCGAGGCGCTGCACGTCGGCCGTCGAGGGCACGAGCGTGCCCGGCTTGGTCAGGGTGATGGTCGGCGCGGTGCCGACGGAGGGCAGCTCGGCGATGTCGCCCGGGAGCGTGACGACGGCGACGCCGCCGAGGCCGATGGCGTGGCGCATGGCCATGCTCACGACGCGCGGGGCCTGGGCGGCGGAGCTGACGAGTTCGCAGTAGTTGGAACACTCGACGAAGAGGCGGTCGGGGTGGGTCTCCTGGAAGAAGGAGCTGCCGATCTGGGCGCTCGGGATGTGGCTCGCGATCGCGAGCACGGGTGCCCCTGAGCGGTGGGCGTCGTAGAGGCCGTTGATGAGGTGCAGGTTGCCCGGTCCGCAGCTCCCTGCGCAGACCGCGAGCTCACCCGTGAGTTGCGCCTCGGCGCTGGCCGCGAAGGCCGCGGCCTCCTCGTTGCGCACGTGCACCCAGTCGATGCCGCCCTTCGCGGAGCCGCCGCTGCGCCGAACGGCGTCGACGATCGGGTTGAGGCTGTCGCCGACGATGCCGTAGATGCGGCGCACGCCGGAGTCGATGAGCTGGGCGATGATCTGGTCGGCGACGGTCGTAGCCACGGGACTCCCTCGGATAGGCGGGCACCGGCCCGCGGTTGGCGACGCGCGTCCCCGTTGCCCCACGCCACATTCCAGCCTAGGCATCACTCCGCGCCACGGAACCGCGCCCAGCGGATTCACTGCCGGCGCCCAGTTTCGGGATGCGGGCATCCGTCGGCTGTTGCCGCCGCCCGCGAAAATGGGGGGTGTGCCTCGCAGGGCCGCGTGTAACACTGGGGCTATGTCCGTCACTCTTCGAGCGTTACAGACCGTTGTTCCATCCACCGTCCTCGTCCAGGAACAGGTGCGCGATGTGTTCGCCTCCCAGCCGGGATTGAGCAGGCTGGGGAAACGGCTCGTGACGGCATCGTTCAATCTCTCGGGAATCGAACGACGCCACACCGTGATCGAGGAGCTGACCCTCGACTCGGACGTCGCCAATCCCCAGTTCTTCGACGCGGCGACGCAGACCCTTCTCGTGCCGAGCACCCGCGTGCGCAACGAGCTGTACATCACCGAGGCGACGAAGCTCTTCGTCGAGGCCGGCCGCCGCGCGCTCGCCGCCTGCCCCGGCATCGAGGCCGCAGACGTGACCCACGTCGTGACTGTGTCCTGCACGGGCTTCTACGCGCCCGGCCCCGACTATATGCTCGTGCGGGAATTGGGCCTGAAGCCGACAACGCAGAGGTATCACTTGGGGTTCATGGGTTGCTACGCGTCGATGCCCGCGCTCCGCACGGCGAAGCAGTTCGTCGAAGCCGACCCGAACGCCGTCGTGCTCGTGGTGAGCGCCGAGCTCTGCTCGCTGCATCTCCGCACCTCGGACGACCCCGACACGATCGTTGCCTCCTCCCTGTTCTCGGATGGTGCGGCCGCCGGAATCGTGAGTTCACGCGCCCCGGCGCCGGGTGAGAACGCCCTCAGCCTGGACCTCTTCGAGACCGTGATCACCCCCGTCGGCGAGGGCGACATGGCCTGGAAGATCGGCGACGAGGGCTTCGAGATGGTGCTCAGCAGCTACGTCCCGCACATCATCGACCAGCACATCGAGGGCGCTCTCGCTCCGCTCTTCGCGAAGGACCCGGGGCTCGCCGCTGCCGTCGCCGCTCTCGGTGAGACCATGCCGATCGAGGAATTCACTGACGAGGTCGAAGTCCTGGCCGAAGTGGCCACTGCGACCGAGCTCGCGGAACTCGCCACCTCCACGGAATTGGCCGAAGCGACCGAGTTGGCGGAACTCGCGGGCCTGCTCGCGGTGCAGGGGTCGCCTGCGGAGCCGGGTGTGCTCGGCGAGGCGGGTTCTGCGGCCGGGTCGGTTGCGACGCTCGCGGTCCCGGTGCACGCGCCGGAGGCATCCGCTGGGCCCGCGCTCACGACGGAGACCACGACGGAGCCCGCGACCGGGCGGGCCCTGAACCTCAGCACGGCGATCGCGCACTGGGCGATCCACCCCGGCGGGCGCAGCATTCTCGACAAGACCGAGGCCAAGCTCGGGCTGAGCGAGGCGCAGCTCGTGCCGTCGCGGGAGACCCTGCGCTCCTACGGCAACATGAGCAGCGCGACGATCCTCTTCGTGCTGAAGGCGATCCTGGACGCCCCGGACACCGCGGACGGAGAGCGGCTCTGCGCCATGGCGTTCGGACCGGGGCTCACGGTCGAGTCCGGCCTGATGACTGTGGTGCGCGGCTGACGCGGTTGGCGCGATCGCCGTTGTTTCCCATGTTGCCGTTCCTCCGCCGGCGGGCGAGCGACGCGGTCGAGCTCATGGACGATCCGGGCTGCGACCCCGAGGTCCTGAGCCGCACGTACGACTATTTCCGATACGTGAACGCCGCCGTCTCCGGCTGGCGCGGGGTGTACCGGCGCGAGATCCGGCCGCTCCTCTCGACGAGCCGGGAGAGCACGCTGCTCGATATCGGCTCGGGCGGCGGCGACGTCGCCAGGGCGCTCGCCCGCTGGGCGGCCCGGGACGGCCTGCTCCTCACGGTGACCGCGATCGACCCGGATGCCCGCGCCCACCGCTTCGCGACCGCCCGGCCGCCGCTGCCCCGGCTGACCTTCCGGCAGGCGCTCAGCTCCGACCTCGCCGACGAGGGAGCTCGCTTCGATGTCGTGGTGTCCAACCACGTGCTGCATCACCTCACGGGCGCGCAGCTCGGCGGCCTGCTCGCCGACTGTCAACGGCTCGCGGCGCCCGGCGGCCGGGTGCTGCTCGGCGACATCGAACGCAGCACCTTCGCCTACGTCGGCTTCGGCCTCGGCACCTGGCCGCTCTTCCGCGACTCGTACATCCGCGCGGACGGCCTCACCTCCATCCGCCGCAGCTTCACCGCGCCGGAACTGCGCGCGGTCGTGCCGCCGGGCTGGGACGTGGTTCGGGAGCATCCGTCTCGCCTGCTGCTGCGCTGGGCGGCCCGGGACGGCCTGCTCCTCACGGTGACCGCGATCGACCCGGATGCCCGCGCCCACCGCTTCGCGAC
>NZ_JASJVF010000200.1:0-6150 GCF_035019805.1 Cryobacterium sp. 10I1 | reverse complement strand
CTGGCAAGACAATAGTGGAGCGCGCGGGTGGCAGATTAATGGCGGAGTGTTGTCCTTCCCAGCCAGTGCTGCACCCAGCATGCGTCCCAGCGCCAGCCCCCAGCACCCACAGTGAGGACACGTCCGCCGTGAGCACCGCCACCGCCCCCATTTCCGTCGTCCGGCATCCCGGAGATGCCCTGACCCGGCCGCAGCGCCTGGTCTACGTGCTCGTGCTCGGAGCCCTCACCGCGCTCGGCCCGTTCACGATCGACCTCTACCTGCCCGCGTTCCCCACGCTCGAGAGCGAACTCGGCGTCTCCGCTGCGGCCATCCAGCTCACCCTGACCGGGACCATGATCGGCTTCGGCTTCGGCCAGCTCGTCGTCGGGCCGTGGAGCGACCGGGTCGGTCGGCGCCTGCCTCTGCTCCTCGCGACCGGGTTCCATATCCTTGCCAGCGTCGGCGCCGCACTGTCCCAGGACATCGTCTGGCTCGGCGTCTTCCGGGTGCTGATGGGCTTCGGCGCGGCGGCGGGCGCGGTCGTCGCCCTCGCGATGGTGCGTGACCTGTTCGGCGGCAAGCCGCTCGTGCGGATGCTGTCCCGGCTCGCCCTGGTCAGCGGGCTCGCCCCCGTGCTCGCCCCGGTGATCGGGTCGCAGCTCCTCCTCGTGATGAGCTGGCGCGGCATCTTCTGGGTGCTCGCCGGCTACGGCGTCGTCGTCGTGGTTGCGGTCGCGTTCCTGATCGTCGAAACCCTCCCGACGCTGGAACGCCACGCCTCAGGGCACAACACGCTCGCCCAGCGCTACCGGGCCGTGCTCGGCGACCGTACCTTCGTCGGGGTCGCGATCATCGGGGCGATGACCTTCACCGGGCTGTTCTCCTACCTCTCCGCCTCGCCATTCCTGTTCCAGCAGGTGTACGCGTTCAGCCCGCAGCAGTACGGCGTGCTGTTCGCGGTGAACTCCCTCGGCATCGTCGCGGGCGTGCAGCTCTCCTCTGTGCTGATGCACCGTTTCAACGTCGCCCCGCAGTGGATCATCGCCGTATCGACGATCGTGCTGCTCACGGCGGCGATGGCGATCCTCGTGCTCGACCGCGCCGGCGCCGGCCTCTGGGGCACCCTCGTTCCGCTCTGGGTGTTCATCGCCGCGTGCGGCTTCACCTTCCCGTCGGCGCAGGTGATCGCGCTGGATGCGCACGGTCACGAGGCCGGGACCGCCGCGTCGCTGCTCGGCGCGGCCAACTTCGGGGTCGCGGGGCTGATCTCCCCGATCGTCGGACTGCTCGGGGTGGGCACCGCCGTGCCGATGTCCGCGGTCATGGGCGTGACGGCCGTTGTCTCGATCGTCGTGCTGTGGACCCTCGTGCGGCCGCGGTCGCTCGGGACGCTCGACGCGGCCTGAACCGCGCGGCCCGCGCCGGGCGCGACGTAGGCTGGACGCAGGTGCGACCTGGCACCCTGGGGACTCTCGATGCAGCCGGACCCGGCCCGCGGCATCCTGACTCGCGGGAAACCGAGCAAAGGACCCCGCCCTGACCACCGAATCACTGACCGTGATCACCGCCGCAGACCTGCGGGCGACCGGGAGGCACCCGGGTGATGCGCTGTCCCGCGGGCAGCGGCTCGTCTACGTACTCATTCTCGGCGCGCTCACGGCGCTCGGCCCGTTCACGATCGACCTGTACCTTCCCGCGTTCCCGACACTGCAGAGCGAGCTCGGCGTCTCGGCGGCCGCCATCCAGCTCACCCTGACCGGCACCATGGTCGGGTTCGGGCTCGGCCAGCTCATCGTCGGGCCGTGGAGCGACAAGGTCGGCCGCCGACTGCCGCTCATGCTCGCGGCCGGCTTCCACATTGCGAGCAGCGTCGGCGCCGCGCTCTCGCCCGACATCGTCTGGCTCGGTGTCTTCCGCGTGCTGATGGGCTTCGGCGCCGCGGCGGGCGTCGTCGTCGCCCTCGCCATGGTGCGCGACCTGTTCGGCGGCAAGCCGCTCGTGCGGATGCTGTCCCGACTGGCCCTGATCAGCGGACTCGCGCCCGTGGTCGCGCCTGTTCTCGGCTCGCAGCTGCTGCTCGTGATGAACTGGCGCGGCATCTTCATCGTTCTCGCCGGGTACGGCGCTGTCGTGATCGCCGCGGTCGCCATCTGGATCGTCGAGACCCGGCCGGTGAACGAGCGCCACCACGCCGGGCACAGCACCCTCGGCCAGCGTTACCGGGCGGTGCTCGGCGACCGCACCTTCGTCGGGGTCGCGATCGTCGGCGCGATGACCTTCACCGGGCTGTTCTCCTACCTGTCTGCGTCGTCGTTCCTGTTCCAGCAGGTCTACGCGTTCACGCCGCAGCAATACGGGGTGCTGTTCGCGGCGAACTCCCTCGGCATCGTCGTCGGGGTGCAGACGAGCTCCCGGCTGATGCACCGCCACAACGTCGCCCCGCAGTGGATCCTGGCCTGCTCGACCGCCGCGCTCGCCGTGTTCGCGACCCTGATGCTCGTGCTCGGCCTCGTCGACGCCGGGCTCTGGGGCGTGATCGTGCCGCTCTGGTTCTTCATCGCGGCGTGCGGATTCACCTTCCCCTCCGTGCAGGTGATCGCGCTCAACGCGCATCCGCACGAAGCGGGCACGGCGGCGTCCCTCCTCGGGGCGGGCAACTACGGGCTCGCGGGTCTCGTCTCGCCGGTCGTCGGGATGCTCGGGGTCTCGACCGCGGTGCCGATGGCCGCGGTCATGCTCGGGACCGCGCTCGCATCGGTGTGTTCCCTGTGGTTCGTGTTGCGCCCGCGGACGGTCCCGCGCCTCGCCCACTGAGCGCGCCCGCCGGGCAGCTGCGGCCGGTGCGGGCAGCTGCGGCCGGTGCGGACGACTGTGGCTCGCGCACGGGAAACAGGTGTCCGTGGCGGGAACGGGTGCGGGGGTCCGCCCCGAGGTCGGCCTAACATGGCCTGATGGACGATGACAGCGCCCCCGCACCCGAGCCAGACCCTGCACCCGCCGTCGCCCCGGAAACCGCGGCGGCCCCGGCGGCGCGACGCGTCGCCCGGCGCTGGCCTCTCCTCAGCGGTCTCGTGGCGGTACTCCTTGCCGCGGGCCTCGGCGCCCTGATCGTCTTTCGCGACAACGGGAATCCGCTCGTTATCGACACAGAGTGGATGGCCGAGATCATCGAGCACCGGGCGCCGATCTGGGAGTACGCCTCGCTCGTGATGAACTTCCTCGGCGCGGGAATCGCCGGGGTCGTGATCATCCCGGTCCTGATCCTGGTGGGACTGCTCCTGCTGAAACGTCCCTGGGCGGCGGGCTACTTCCTGGTGGCAACGATCGTCAGTTCCGGGCTCGTGCAACTTCTCAAGAACCTGTTCGGCCGCGCCCGCCCTCAGGACATGCTGGTCACCAGCGATTTCGGTTCATTCCCCTCCGGGCATGTAGCGAATGCGGCGACGATGGTCGTCTGCCTCGCCCTGATCTTCCCGAAAGTGTGGGTCTGGGTGGCCGGCGCGGTCTGGGCCGTCGCGATGATGGTCAGCCGCACCTACCTCGGCGCGCACTGGCTCACCGACACCATCGGCGGCCTGCTGCTCGGCATCGGCGTCGCCGTGCTGCTCTGGGCGCCCCTCGCCGCGAAACTGGACGGCGAGCGCCGGCTGGCCCGCCGGCATCCGCCCGCCCCAGAACCGGTTCGGCACCCCTTGTGAGGCTTGTGTACCCGGGACGGGTGTTTCGGGCCGTTTGAGGTGAAAATTCCGTCGAATTGGTCGGGATGCGGGGCAGACAACGGCGGATGAGCGCGGTAGCGTCATCGAATGAGAATCCTCCTTGTCGGGGCGGGCGGCGTCGGAGACGCGTTCGCGAAGATCATCGCCCGCCGGTCGTTCTTCGAGCGGGTGATCGTGAGCGACTACGACATCGGCCGGGCGGAACGGACGATCGCCGCCGTCGCAGCGAAGTACGGTGACGAGAGCGCGGCCCGGTTCACAGCGGCCCAGATCGATGCGGGGGATCCGGACCGCGTCGCATCCGTCGCCCGGGAACACGGCGCGACGCACGTGATGAACGCGGTCGAGCCGAAGTTCGTGCCGAGCGTGTTCGCCGGGGCGCTCGCCGCAGGCTGCGACTACCTCGACATGGCGGCGAGCCTTTCCGAACCGCACCCGACCGACCCGTACCACGAGACCGGCGTCAAGCTCGGCGACGACCAGTTCGCGCTCGCCGCAGACTGGGAGACCGCCGGGCGGCTCGCCCTCGTCGGGATGGGCGTCGAGCCGGGGCTGTCCGACGTGTTCGCCCGGTACGCCGCAGACCACCTGTTCAGCGAGATCGACGAGCTCGGTACCCGCGACGGCGCCAATCTCGTCGTGCGCGACGAGTCCGGTGCCGAGATCTTCGCGCCCTCGTTCAGCATCTGGACCACGATCGAGGAGTGCCTGAACCCGCCGGTGATCTTCGAGAAGGACCGCGGCTGGTTCACGACGCAGCCGTTCAGCGAACCGGAGATCTTCGACTTCCCGGAGGGGATCGGCCCGGTCGAGTGCGTGAACGTCGAGCACGAAGAGGTGTTGCTGATGCCGCGCTGGCTCGACGCGAAGCGGGTCACCTTCAAGTACGGGCTTGGTGAGGAGTTCATCGGCGTGTTGCAGACCCTGCACCGCCTCGGCCTCGACAGCGTGACCCCGGTGCGGGTGCGCAGTGAGTCCGGGCCCGTGTGGGTCGCGCCCCGCGACGTCGTCGCGGCGAGCCTGCCCGACCCGGCCACGATCGGACCCCGGATGACCGGGAAGACCTGCGCCGGGGTCTGGGTCACGGGCACAGGGGTCGACGGGGAGCCGCGCGAGGTGTACCTGTACCACGTGAGCGACAACGAGTGGACGATGCGCGAGTACGACGCCCAGTGCGTGGTCTGGCAGACCGCCCTCAACCCGGTGATCGCCCTCGAACTGCTCGCGACCGGCGCCTGGAGCGGACTCGGTGTGCTCGGTCCCGAGGCGTTCGACGCGAAACCGTTCCTCGACCTGATGAGCGCGAGCGAGGAATCCGGTGGATATGGCGAGCCCTGGGGGATGGAAGACCGGCTGGTGCGGCCCGCTTCCGCGGCCGACCCGGCATGATCAACGGCGAGGTCTCGTTCTGGTGGAACCAGCTCGGCCGGCCGACGCAGCGTCCGCCGCTACCCGGTGCTCTCCGCGCCGACGTCTGCATCGTCGGCGCCGGCTACACCGGACTCTGGACCGCCTACTACCTGAAGAAGGCGGCGCCCGGCCTGCGCATCGTGATCCTCGAGCAGCGTTTCGCCGGTTACGGGGCCTCCGGGCGGAACGGCGGCTGGCTGACGAACTCGATCACGGGAGGACGCGAGCAGTATGTCGCCACCCACGGGCGGGACTCCGCGGCCCGGTTCCAGACCGCGATGAACGACACCGTCGACGAGGTGATCCGGGTCGCCGCCGCCGAGGGCATCGACGCCGACATCGTCAAGGGCGGCGAGTTCACCGTTGCGTGCGACGTGCCCCAGCAGCGGCGGCTCGAGGCGAGCGCCCGGGCCGAACAGGAGTGGGCGGAAACGGATGTCGAGCTCCTGACGGCTGCGGAGGCATCCGCTCGCGTGAACGTCGTCGGAGCCACGGGAGCGATGTGGCACCCGCACTGCGCTCGCATCCACCCGGCGAAACTCGCCGCCGGACTCGCCGGGGTCGTCGAGGCACTCGGCGTCGAGATCTACGAGGACACCACCGTGACCGAGATCACGCCGCACCGCGCGGTCACGGCGCGCGGGGTCGTCGCCGCCGACGTCGTCGTGCGGGCGACCGAAGGCTTCACCGCGGGACTGCGCGGCCTGCACCGGGCCTGGCTGCCGATGAACTCGTCGCTGATCGCGACGGCGCCGCTCGCGCCGGCGGTCTGGGAGAGCATCGGCTGGGACGCTTGCGAGACCCTCGGCGACATGGCGCACGCCTACATGTACGCCCAGCGCACCGCCGACGACCGCATCGCGATCGGCGGCCGCGGGGTGCCGTACCGGTTCGGGTCGCGGACGGACTCCGACGGGCACACCCCTGCGGGCACGGTCGACGCGCTGCGCGGCATCCTCAACCGGTTCTTCCCCGCGACGACAGGGGTGACGATCGACCACGCCTGGTCCGGCGTGCTCGGGGTTCCTCGGGACTGGGC
>NZ_JASJVF010000199.1:0-6163 GCF_035019805.1 Cryobacterium sp. 10I1 | reverse complement strand
CTCGGCCTGCGCGAGCAGCTTCTGCTGGGTCACGACGGTGCGGGCATTCGCCTCGAGTCGTACCTCCTGCGGAATCTCCGACGTCTCCGCGAGGATACGCATGGTCTGCTGCAACCGAACCGCATTGCGTTCGATCGTGAGATATTGGCGTCGTCGGGTCCAGGTCGGCATCAAATAGGCCACCCAGAGCACGGCGGCGACCCCCACCATGACTCCGCCACCCAGGACCTCGCTACTCATGCTCCCTACGGTATGAGTCAGGGGCCGTTCCGGCGCTGATTAGACGGGGTGTGTCCGCCGACTCGCCGGTGAATCGACGATTCTTTTTGCGCGGCGTGTCTTTTTGCGCGGCGTCTCTGTTGTGCGCGGGTTGTGGTTCGATGCTCAGTACTCGGCCACACCGAGCGGATGCGCCGCCGCGGCCCGGTCCGCGGCGGTCACCGCCGCAGCATCGGCGGGGGCCGCCCCGTCGCGCCAGCGGCGCAGCACGCCCTGGCGCACTTCCTCGGCCAAGAGGGCGAAGCAGAAGTGGTCGCGCCAGTCGCCGTTGATGTGGATGTAGCGGCGGCGGAGGCCCTCGTAACGGAAGCCGAGCTTCTCGACGACGCGCAGGGAGGGGCCGTTCTCCGGCCGGATGCAGATCTCCATCCGGTGCAGGCCGAGCTGCCCGAAGCAGTAGTCGGTCGCGAGGGCCACGGCGATCGGGGTGATCGAACGACCGGCGAACTCCTCGGCGACCCAGTATCCGATCGTCGCGCTCGACAGCGAGCCCCAGCTGATCGAGGAGACGTTGAGCTGGCCGGCCAGCCGGCCCTGGAATTCGATCACGAACGGCAGGCCGTTCCCGGTGCGCGAGTGCGCGAGCAGGCTGCGGATGCTCGCGCGGGTGTCGAAGGACATCGGCGCGTACGGGCTGGTCGCCTCCCAGGCGCGCAGCCAGCCTCGGTTCTCCATCAGGGAGCGTTCGAGGTTTTTGTCATCGCGCAGCCGGATGGGACGCAACGTCACATCACCGTCGAAGAGCGTCGGAATCGCGATCGCCACAACCTGCCTGTCTACTCGGATTCAACTGGTGTTCCCCCACTGTAGTCACCCGGATCAGTCCCCGAGTCACCCCGATCAGTCGAGGGTGGCGGCGAATCCCTTGAGCCATGGGCGCAAGTCGGGACCGAGGTCTTCGCGGTCGACGGCGAGCTGCACGATGGCCTTGATGTAGTCGAGCCGGTCGCCGGTGTCGTAGCGGCGACCGCGGAAGATGACGCCGTAGACGCCGCCCGTGGTCTCGGGGTTCACCGCCATCTCCTGCAGGGCGTCGGTCAGCTGGATCTCGTTGCCCTTGCCCGGCTCGGTGTGCTCGAGCACGCCGAAGACCGAGGGGCGGAGCACATACCGGCCGATGATGGCGAGGCTCGACGGGGCATCCGCTTCAGCGGGCTTCTCGACGAGGCCGGTGATGCGCACGACGTCGGGGTCGTCGGTGGCCTCGATCGCGGCGCAACCGTAGAGGTGGATCTGCGAGGGCTCGACCTCCATGAGCGCGATGACGCTCGTGTTGCGTTCGACCTGCTCGGTGAGCATCTTCTCGAGCAGCGGGTCGCGGGCATCGATGATGTCGTCGCCGAGGAGCACGGCGAAGGCCTCGTTTCCGACGTGCATCTTCGCGCGGAGGACGGCGTGGCCGAGGCCGAGCGGGTCGCCCTGGCGAACGTAGTGGATGTCGGCGAGGTCTGTCGCGAACTGAACCTTGGCGAGGCGGTCCTTGTCGCCCTTCTGGATCAGGACATCCTCGAGCTCGGTCATCCGGTCGAAGTGGTTCTCCAGGGCGTTCTTGTTGCGCCCGGTGATCATCAGGACGTCGTTCAGGCCGGCCGCGACGGCCTCTTCGACGACGTACTGGATCGCCGGTTTGTCGACGACGGGGAGCATCTCCTTCGGCATTGCTTTCGTGGCCGGGAGGAAGCGAGTTCCCAGACCAGCAACGGGAATGACGGCTTTCGTGATGCGTGTACCCATGGCCCCTACGCTATCGGCATCTAGGATGACTTATATGGACTCCGAGACCGTTCACCGAAAGCGGGCGCTCCGCGCCGAACTGCGTGAGCGCCGGCAGAACATGACCTCGGTCGAGACGGATGCCGCGACGGCGGGCTTCACCGCGAACCTGCAGAGCATCGTCGTCGACCTCAGCGCTCGCTCCATTTCCTGCTACCTGTCCGCCAGGAACGAACCCAATACCCGGCCGTTCGTGAACTGGGCCGAGGCCCAGGGCATCCGGGTGCTCTTCCCGGTCTCCCGGGACGACGGCCTGCTCGACTGGACCGTCGGCGAGGACCAGACCGAATTCCCCGGTGTCTCCGGGATGCCAGAACCCGCGGGCAGCCTGCTCGGGCCGATCGCGATCAATGACGTCGACCTGATCATCGTCCCCGCGGCCGCCGTCGACACGACCGGGCTGCGGATGGGCTGGGGCCGCGGCTACTACGACAAGACCCTCGGGTCGATGGAGAAATGTCCCCCGGTCTACGCCGTCGTCTTCGACAACGAATACGTCGACTCCGTGCCGCGTGAAGTGCACGACCAGCCCGTCGACGGCCTGGTCACGCCCACGCGCATCATCACCTTCTAACTCATCCACCCTCACGTTCATCTATTTCAATCAGGGTTCCCGGCGCGCGCCGGGTTCCTACAGCCGGAGTTTCAGTGCCTACCTATTCCTACCGTTGCACCGAGTGCGACACCGCGTTCGATATCCAGCAAGCCTTCACCGACGACACGCTGACCGTCTGCCCGACCTGCGGCGGCAAGCTGCGCAAGGTGTTCTCCTCGATCGGCGTGAGCTTCACCGGTTCGGGCTTCTACCAGAACGACTCCCGCTCGGACGCGAAGGCGGCCCTGCAGGCGCACCCGAAGAAGCACGCCAAGTCGCACGCGGACGCCGCGTCGCACGGCGAGAAGGGTTCGCACTCCGACAAGGGTTCTGACAAGCCCAAGAAGGCCGAGAAGTCGGAGAAGAAGTCGGGCGCGTCGTCCGAGAAGTCGGGCGGGGCATCCGCCGGCCCGTCGTCGTCATCGGTATCATCAGCATCACGTTCGACCCCCACTTCGAGTGCGGCCCCGTCCGCAAAACCCTAAGGAGGATCCCCATGATCCAGGGCTTTAAAGAATTCATCATGCGCGGCAACGTGATCGACCTCGCGGTCGCGGTCGTCATCGGCGCGGCGTTCACGTCCGTCGTCACCGCCATCGTCACCGGGATCTTCAACCCGTTGATCGCGGCGATCTTCAACGCGGAAGACATCTCCAAATCGATGAATGTCCCGTTGCCCGGCGGCGGCAGCCTGTCCTTCGGGCTCGTGCTCGCGGCGATCATCAACTTCCTGCTCATCGCAGCCGTCGTGTATTTCGTGTTCGTGATGCCGATCAACAAGCTCAAGGAGGCGCAGGAGCGCCGCCGAGCGGCAGGCCTGCCGCCGAAGGACGCGACCGTCCCCGCGACCGAGCTCGACCTGCTCACCCAGATCCGCGACCTCCTCGCCGCGGACGCCGCCAAGCCCGACACCGGCCCGTCCCCGAGGTAGCTCTCCTCCGGCGTGCCTGCCGTAGCGTCAGAAGCGCGTACGCAACGGCGGATGCCGGGCGCAGGCTACCAGTGCGGCGGGCGGTCCTGACGCAACTGGGCCTCGTTCGCGCTCCGTGACGGCTCGGTTCCGGCGACGTGCGGTGCGACGCCGCCCTCCTCGCGCAGGACCGGCGGGTGCGGGTTCGGATCCGTGTCCGGCGCCGGCGTCAGGCGCGCCCGGCGGGCTCCGCCGCGGGCTTTCACGACGGACTGGCGCGGCGCTGACGCGGGATTCGCCGGGTCGAGTCCGTGCGACCGGTCGGCGGCACTCTCCGGGGTTTCGACCCAGTCGTCGGTGTCTTTCACGACAGGCCCTTCAGGTCTTCCCCGGACGGCACTGCAGTCACGAGGGCGCGGGCGCCGTCCGTCACGCGTGCGGGTACTGAGCTGCCGGCGGCGTGGGGGGTGTGACGCCGACGAGGCCGGCGACGCGGGTGGCGACGGCGTCCGGGTTGCTGAACAGTTCGAAGGAGTGCACCCGCAGGTAGTGCCAGCCGAGTCGCCGCAGCACCTCTGGACGGAGCCTCAGCGACTCGCGCAGGCTCGCCCGGTCGACGACGGCATCCGTTTCGACGACGACGGCTCGACCGGCGTGCGAGCCCGCGAGGGCGAGCTTGCCGCGATGGCCGAGCGTCACGGTGACGCCGAGGCGTTCGAGGCGCTGGGCGAGGTCGACGAGCATCGGCTCGGTGGCATCGGGGACCTGCGCCTCGTTGTGCCTGGCTTCGGTCTCGGTGAGCACCTGGGCGAGGGCGAGGATGCCGTGGCGCTGGCGGTCCTCGTCGATGTCGGCGGGGCGGAAGCAGGAGACGATGTCCATGGCGCGGCGGGCCCGGGTCATGCCGATCGCGAGCAGGCGGTCGCCGCCGGGTTCGCCGAGCGAGCCGAAGTTGGTCAGCAGGCGTCCGTGCGGGGTGCGGCCGTAGCCGATCGAGAAGATCACCCGGTCGCGGCTCTGGGCGACGGCCTGTTCGAGGGTGAGCACGGTGAACGGTTCGGCCCGGTCCTTGAGGATGAAGTCGGCCAGGTCTGTGCGCTTGGAGAAGGCGGAAAGCACCGCCTGGTGCACGCGAACGGCGTGGCGTGCGCTCGCGGTGATCACCATGAGCGATTCGCGCGGGCGCTTGACGGCGTGGTCGAGCACGAGGTCGACGACCTTCGTGACCTCGGCGTCGACGCTCTCGACGGCTCCGCTGTCGGCGTCGGGCATGCCGTGGCCGCCCGCGACGTAGTTCAGGGTGAGGCTGCCGTGACCGAGGTAGCTGCCTGCCCACGGGAGGGAGTCGATGCGGCCACCGTAGAAGCGGTGGTTGACGAGTTCGGTGAGGTCTTCGCCGCCGGCCCGGTAACTGCGGGTCAGGGTGAGGGTGGGCAGCAGTTCGCCGAGGCGGGCGAGGGCGGAGTCCGCGTGCAGGGCGTCGACGTTGGTTTCGCGCTCTGCGCGGTCTGCGAGGCTGACGCGGCTGACGCGCGCGTTGGCGTTCGTGCCGCCGCCGGCATCCGTGATACCGGTCTCGAACGGCGACGGCGTCTGGGTGACGGGGTCGCCGAAGGCCACGATCTGCTTGCCGCGACGGATGGCGCCGACGTTCTCGGCGAGGGTCGTCGCGCCGGCGTCGACGAGGAGCACGGCGTCGAAGTGCTGGTCGTCGAGCTTGGAGACCTCGTACGGCGAGGCGAGCCAGACCGGGGCGAGCACGCGGCCGAGGTGCGGGGCCGCCTTGTTCAGGCGGGACGGGGTCGCGCGGTCGGCGCGCAGCAGGCGGCGAAGGCGGTCGGCCTCCTCGGGCCAGTCGACGATGCCGATCTTCCAGGTTTCGGCGAGGAGCCAGCCGAGGCGCTGCCCGGTCGTCGACGCGTGGGCCTCGTCGACGAGACGGAAGTCGGCCTCGAGCCGGTCGAGCACCTGGGTGTTCGCGTTCAGGAGCGCCTTGTCGGCACCGAGCATGGTCTCGAGCACGGACTGCCACCAGGCGAGCTCGAGTTCGTTGGCGACGTTCTCCTCTGAGACGTGCCGCTTCGCGAGGTCGGTCATCAGGGGGTCGAGGTTGTGTTCGCGCAGCGTTGCGAGCAGCGCGGTGCGCTCGTGCAGGTTGGCGAGCACCTCGCTCTCGGCGGCGAGGCCGGAGATCGTGTAGATCAGTTCCTTGACCGGGCGCATCGCGAGCTGCCGGTTCGTGCCGGTGTTGCGCAGTGGGATGTCGAGAGCCGCGAGGTCCTCGGAGACGCGCTGGAAGGCGACGTGGACGTCGGAGATCCCGACGGGCACCTCCGGCATGACGCCGGCGACGACGTAGCGCTGCCAGAGGGTGCGCTGCTGCTGGATCCGGCGGAGGCTGTCGTTCAGGTCGGTGACGTGCACGCCCGGCCGCAGGTATTCCTCGGCGAGGCGGCGCAGGCGCCGGCGGCTGGTGCCGGTCATGTCCGGAGAGTCGCGGCGGGCGGAGGTCGCCGAGATGAGCTCGGTGAGCGAACGGGTGAGATCGGCGTCCATGGCCAGGAGGATGTGGTTATCGGCGCGTTCGGCGACGAGATAGTGGTCGT
>NZ_JASJVF010000198.1:0-6170 GCF_035019805.1 Cryobacterium sp. 10I1 | reverse complement strand
GACCATGGTCCAACGACGCATCCCCAAGATCAAAGACCTCGCCCCACTCATGCAGTTCAAGGTGCCGGAGCTCAACGCGAAGAAGCGCCGCCTCGAGAGCGCCCTCACCATCTATGACCTGCGCGCGATCGCCAAGCGGCGCACTCCCCAGGCGGCCTTCGACTACACCGAGGGGGCAGCGGAGGCGGAGATCTCGCTCGCGCGCGCCCGCCAGGCCTTCGAGGACATCGAGTTCCACCCCGCCATCCTCCGCGACGTCTCGACGGTCTCGACCGGCTGGGACGTGCTCGGGGCGCCGGTCGCTCTCCCGTTCGGCATCGCACCGACCGGGTTCACCCGGATGATGCAGACCGAGGGCGAGATCGCCGGCGCGCACGCGGCAGCGAAGGCCGGCATCCCGTTCTCGCTCTCCACGATGGGCACGACCGCTATCGAGGACGTCAAGGCCGCCAACCCCACAGGACGCAACTGGTTCCAGCTCTACATGTGGAAGGACAGGGACCGTTCGATGGCGCTCGTCGACCGGGCCGCCAAGGCCGGTTTCGACACGCTGCTCGTGACGGTCGACGTGCCCGTTGCCGGAGCGCGCCTCCGCGACAAGCGCAACGGCTTTTCCATCCCGCCGCAGCTCACCGTGGGCACCGTGGTCAACGCGTTGCCGCGCCCGGAGTGGTGGATCAACTTCCTCACGACCGAGCCGCTCGCCTTCGCCTCCCTCGACCGCTGGAGCGGCACCGTCGGCGAACTGCTCGACACCATGTTCGACCCGACCGTCACCTTCGAAGACCTCGCCTGGATCAAGGCGCAGTGGCCGGGCAAGGTCGTCGTCAAGGGCGTTCAGAACGTGGCGGATGCCGCCAGGCTCGCCGAAATGGGCATCGACGCGATCATCCTCTCCAACCACGGCGGTCGCCAGCTCGACCGCGCGCCGATCCCGTTCCATTTGCTGCCCGAGGTGGCCCGCGAGGTGGGCAACGACCTCGAGGTGCACCTCGACACCGGCATCATGAGCGGCGCGGACATCGTCGCGGCCGTGGCCCTCGGCGCACGGTTCACCCTCGTCGGCCGGGCCTACCTCTACGGGCTGATGGCCGGCGGCGAGGCCGGCGTCGACCGGGCGATCGCGATCCTGTCGGAGCAGATCACCCGCACGATGCGACTGCTCGGCGTGAAGTCCCTCGAGGAGCTCGAGCCCGGGCACGTCACCCAGCTGGCCCGGCTGAGCCGTATCGCCCGGCCGGAGGGCGTGACCGCGACGCGAAGCTAGCGAGGCCGATACGGCCCGTTTCAGCCGAGCCGACTCGTTGAAGTTCGCGCCGACCTGACGCGGACGCTAGGCGACGGCGAACCCGTCGAGGACGGCTGCGAGCTGGGCGACGGCCCAGTCGAGGTCGGCCTCGGACACGCAGAGCGGCGGGGCGAGCCGGATCGTGGAGCCGTGGGTGTCCTTGGCCAGGACGCCGCGGACCATGAGTGCCTCGCACACGGCGCGGCCGCTCGCGAGCGACGGGTCGATGTCGATTCCGGCCCAGAGCCCGGCGCCACGGACCGCGACGACTCCTCGCCCGACGAGGCCATTGAGGGCTTCGTGCAAGTGCGCACCGAGCACGCGGGCGCGCTCCTGGTACTCGCCCTCGGCCAGCATCCGCACGACGGCGAGGCCGACGGCCGCGGCGAGCGGGTTGCCACCGAAGGTCGAGCCGTGCTCGCCGGGCTGCAGGACGCCGAGGACGTCCCGGTTGCCGACGACCGCAGAGACGGGCACGATCCCGCCGCCGAGGGCCTTGCCCAGGAGGTACAGGTCGGGCACGACGCCGACGAGGTCGCACGCGAAGGTCGCTCCGGTGCGGCCGAGACCGGACTGGATCTCATCGGCGATGAAGAGCACGTTGCGGCGCGTGGTGATCTCGCGCACAGCGGGGAGGTACCCGGCGGGCGGCACGACGATGCCGGCCTCGCCCTGGATGGGTTCGAGCAGCACGGCGACCGTGTTCTCATCGATCGCGGCCTCGAGGGCCGCGGCGTCGCCGAACGGGACGGTGCGGAACCCGGGCGTGAACGGGCCGAAGCCGGCGCGGGCCGACTCGTCGTCGGAGAAGCTGATGATGGTGGTGGTGCGGCCGTGGAAGTTGCCCCCGGCGACGATGATGTTCGCCTGGTCCGGCGCGACGCCCTTCACGCGGTAACCCCAGGCGCGGGCGACCTTGATCCCGGACTCGACGGCCTCGGCGCCCGTGTTCATCGGGAGCACCATGTCCTTGTGGGCGAGCTCGGCGAGAGCCGTGACGAACGGGCCGAGCTGGTCGTTGTGGAACGCGCGGCTCGTGAGCGTGATCCGGCCCAGCTGGGCTCGGGCGGCATCGAGAAGCACGGGGTTCGAGTGGCCGAAGTTGACCGCGGAGTACGCCGCGAGGCAGTCCAGGTAGCGCTTGCCGTCGACATCCGTCACCCAGGCGCCGTCGCCGGTCGCGACGACGACGGGAAGCGGGTGGTAGTTGTGGGCCGCATGCTCCTCTTCGAGGGCGATGAAGGCGGCGGGCGTTGCGGATGCCTGTCCCGGCGTGCCGAGTGCGGCATCCTTCGTCTGGTCGGCCCGGTTCGCGTCCGGACGGATGTTCGTGTCGGTGCTCATCGGCGCAGCTCCAGGGTGCAGCACTTGACGCCGCCGCCGCCGAGCAGGAGCTCGGAGAGGTCGACGCCGATCGGGTTGTAGCCACGTTCGCGGAGCTGGCGCTCGAAGTCCTTCGCGCGGGCGGCGATGACGACGTTGTAGCCGTCGGAGTAGGAGTTGAGGCCGAGGATCGCCGCGTCCTCCTCGGTGACGATGATGGCGTCGGGGTAGCGTTCGCGCAGCACGGCGAGGCTCTGCTCGTCGAAGGCGCTCGGCAGGTAGGCGATGTTGGTGTCGTCGAGCACGGCGACCGCGGTGTCGAGGTGGTAGAAGCTCGGGTTGACGAGGTTGAGCGTGATCACCGGGCGGCCGTAGATCGCCGACACCTCTTCGTGGCTGTTCGAGGCGCTGCGGAAGCCGGTGCCGGCGAGGATGACGTCTCCGACGAGCAGGAAGTCGCCCTCGCCCTCGTTGATCTCGACGGGCACGCGGACGTCGAAGCCGTTGTCGCGGAACCAGTCCATGTAGGCGGGGCCCTCCGGCTGGCGCTCCGGGTAGGTGAACGCGGCGCCGTAGGCGATGTTGTCGATGACGAAACCGCCGTTGGCGGCGTAGACCATGTCGGGCAGGCCGTCGATCGGGTCGACCAGGTGCACGTCGAAGCCGAGGCCGATGTAGGTGTCGTAGAGGGTCTGCCACTGGGCGACGGCGAGGCTCGTGTCGGTCGGGATGGCCGGGTCCATCCACGGGTTGATCCGGTAGACGACGGTGAAGTAGTCGGGCTTGCACATCAGCACCGTGCGCTTGACGGCCGTGCGCACCGGGGCCGTGGCCGCGGTCTCCGGCGTCGTTGTGGGGTCGAGATCGATGGTCATGAGGTCTCCTTCGGCTGCGCTCCGTCTGCTACTGACGGAATCGGAACGCGGGGTGGATGGCGGACCAGGTCACTCATGAGAGCTCCGCGCGGTCGAACGTGAACGTCGAACAGTGAACAACGAACGGGTGAACGGCACCGCGCAAAGACGCCGTCCTCATTCTCACACAGCGTGAATCAACGTTGCACGCCAATATGCGCGCATAATCGGCGTGATCGTCGGCATATGCGCAGGAATTCCACGCCAGTGCGCGGAATTCCCCCTAGACTCTCGGAATGGACAACCTCGACCGCGGCATACTCGACCTTCTGAGACAGAATGCGCGCGCGGGCTACGGGGACATCGGCTCGGTCGTCGGGCTGTCCGCCTCCGCGGTCAAGCGCCGGGTCGACCGGCTCGTCGCCGACGGGATCATCCGCGGGTTCACGATCCAGGTCGACCCCGCGATCGATGGCATGAGCACCGAGGCATATGTCGAGCTCTTCTGCCGAGGAACCGTCGCCCCCGACGAACTCCTGCGCATCCTCTCCGGCGTACCGGAGGTCGTCGACGCAGGCACCGTCACGGGAAGCGCCGACGCGATCGTGCACATCAGGGCGCGGGACATTCCCGGGCTCGAGGCCGCACTCGAGAAGGTGCGCCTCGCACCCAACGTCGACCACACCCGCAGCGCGATCGTGCTCTCCCGGCTCATCCACCGCGCCGCCGAGTAGCCGCGCCGCTGCCCGCGAGAGCGGTCTTCGTCGGTGGTGACTAGGTGGGGATCGTGGCGGGCTTCATGCGGATCGGCGCGAGGAACTGGATCAGGGTGACGGCCGTGATCGCACCGGCGCAGAGGATGCCGGCGAGCACGACGATCTGGAAGCGCCCGGCCTCGAGGGGCGAGGCTCCGCCGAAGATCGCGCCGACGAACGCTCCGGGCAGGGTGACGAGGCCCGTGGTCTTGGTCTGGTCGGTCGTGGGGATGATCGCGAAATAGACGGCGCGGCGCGCCAGGTCGAGCGTCGACTGCCGCGGGGTCGCCCCGAGCGCCATCCAGCCCTCGACCTCGTCCCAGTGCTCGGTGACGGCCTCGCCGAAGCGCCGGCCGGTCAGGGTCGCAATCGACATCGCGTTGCCGATGATGATTCCGCCGTAGGAGAGCACATACCGCGGCGAGAATTCGATGGCGCCGACCGAGAACACCACGATGAGTGTCGCAAGGATGCCGAGGCCCATCGCTGCGGCGATCCAGCCGAAGTGCTGCCGGGTCGCCCCGAGACGCCGGTTGACCGTGCTCACGGCGGCGATGAACATCACGCTGAGCCCGACTCCGACCCAGAGCGGATCGGAGATGATGCCGCTCAGGATGAGGCTGATCGCCGCGAGCTGGAGGGTGCCCCGGAGGATCGCGAGGGCGGGTGCGTACGGGCGGGGCACGTGGAAGCCGCGAAGCAGGGCGGTGACGACCGCGATCAGCAGCAGCACCCCGATGAGGCTGGGCAGGAGTCCGCCCAGTTCGGCGGGGAGGTCGGCGGGCCAGGTCACCTTCTGAGCCTAGCGAGCCATCCGGTTCGACCTCGCTCCACACGGGGTCGGTCATGCCCTCTGAGTGGAAAGCACTTCCCGAACCGGGAATCGACGGCGGGCCCGAGGCTAGGGAGTCGGTGCGGCCGGCGTGAGTGCGGACCGGGCCGCCTCGATCCGGCGCAGGCGGGTCTCCGGCGTCTTCGCGCTCTCGATCGCGAGGACGTGGGCGCGCTGGTTGCTGTACGACAGCGCCGTGAAGGCGGCCCGGGCATCCGGTTGCTCGTCGAGCGCTGCGGCGAAGTCTGCGGGCACCTCGACCACCCGGGGTTCGGTGTCGAGCTCGACGTCGACCTCGATCTCGTCCCCTGCGGCGACGCCTGCCTGTTCACGGTTCTCGGCGCTGAGCGCGATCATGAATGCGCCGCGGTAGGGGGCGACGGAGCTGCGGTAGGTATGACCGCCGATCGTGACCGTGATGGCGTGGCGCTTGCCGGGGCCGAGGCCCGCGACGACCTCCTCGGGAACGCGGATGCCCGTTGCCGATTTGCCGGAAAGCTCGAGGACGGTCGTGAATCTCATGGAACCGAGTATGCCGCAGCGAGCGGTTCCGCGCACGGGTCCCTGCGGGCTAGCTTGGTACATAACCAACACAAGGAAACCGGGTGCGGCACCATGAAGCTGACCATCGACGAGCATTCCCCCACGCCGCCGTTCGAGCAACTGCGGCTTCAGGTGCTCGAGGCCGTTCGGACCGGTGCCGTGGCGCCCGGAGACAAGCTGCCGACCGTGCGCCGGCTCGCCGACGAACTCGGACTCGCCCCGAACACGGTGGCCAGGGCCTACCGCGAGCTCGAGCGGGGCGAGGTGATCGAGACCCGCGGCCGCCAGGATTCCTTCATCGCCGCAACGGGCGACCCGACCCTGCGCCAGGCGCAACGCGCCGCTGCCGACTTCGCCGAACGGATGCGCGTGCTCGGCCTCGGCGCGGACGACGCGCTCGCGCTCGTCTCGGCCGCGCTCGGCATCCGCCCCTGATCACTCCGCACGCGCCCCGCCCAGCCCAGCCGCGAAAGCGGGGAGCTAGGTGTATGCGGCGGCGAGGCGACGGAAGCCCTCGTCGAGGGTCACCTGGGGGGTCCAGTGCAGGTCGGCGCGCGTGCGGCGTTGGTCGAACC
>NZ_JASJVF010000197.1:0-6172 GCF_035019805.1 Cryobacterium sp. 10I1 | reverse complement strand
GCTCGTGCGCCAGGTCGACTCGAGCCTCCTCGACGAGTGGGAGGAGCTCATCCACCCCGACCTCGAAGCGCACGAGGGGGCTGTGCGGCTGAGCTAGGTTAGAACCATGACCAACGCGGCCACATCTCATGTTGTGCACGCGCGGGCGCCGGGCAAGATCAACGTCTTCCTGAAGGTCGGTGCCGTGCTCGAAGACGGCTACCACGAAGTCGCGACCGCCTACCAGGCCGTGTCGCTCAGCGAAGACGTGCGCGCCTATCCCGCCGACGACTTCTCCTGCGAATTCACCGGCTCGATCGACACCTCCGGCCTTGCGACCGACGGCAGCAACCTCGCGATCCGGGCCGCTCGCGCCCTTGCCCGCCGGTCCGGCTATCGTGGCGGCGTTCATCTCAAACTTGAGAAGAACGTGCCGATCGCCGGGGGAATGGGCGGCGGATCGGCCGACGCCGCCGCAACCCTGCTCGCGTGCGACGCCCTCTGGGGCACCGAGGCGACCCGCGAGGAACTGCTCGCCATCGCCGCGACTCTCGGCGCCGACGTCCCCTTCGCGTTCACGGGCGGCACCGCCGTCGGCACCGGCCGCGGCGACCAGTTGAGCCCCGCGCTCGCCAAGGGCCAGTTCCACTGGGTGCTCGCCCTGGCCGACTTCGGCATGTCCACCCCCGGCGTGTACCAGGAACTCGACCGCCACCGTGAGCGCCATGCCCAGGACATCTTCCCGGCGCAGGCGCAGCCGACGGTCGACGCCAACGTGCTCCAGGCCCTGCGCGCCGGCGATGCCCGGATGCTCGCCGAGTCCCTGCACAACGACCTCCAGGCCCCGGCGCTGCACCTCGCCCCCGGCCTCGGCAAGGTCATCGAGCTCGGCGAGGAGAACGGCGCCCTCGCCGGCATCGTCTCCGGGTCCGGCCCAACGGTCGCGTTCCTCGTGGCGGATGCCGACAGCGCGCTCGAGCTCCAGGTCGCGCTGAGCGCCTCCCGCCTGCACGTGGTGCGGGCGACGGGCCCGGTCCACGGCGCCCGTCTCGTCCACGACTGAGCCGCGGCATCCGCCTGCCCCGACCCGCGCGCCGGGCTCCCAGCCGCGCACGGTAAAGTTGTAAGCTATGGCACATTTGCTCGGGGCCGAGTCCCTGCACCTTGAATACCCCACCCGCGTCATCTTCGACTCCGTCACCGTCGGACTCAACGAGGGCGACCGCATCGGAGTCGTGGGGCGCAACGGTGACGGCAAGTCCACCCTGCTGAGCCTCCTCGCCGGACGCATCGAACCCGACTCCGGCCGCGTCACCCGCCGCCGCGGCGTCACGATCGGCGTGCTCGACCAGTCCGACGCCCTCGCCTCAGGCCAGACCGTCGGCCACACCGTCGTCGGCACCATGGACGAGCACCTCTGGGCCGGGGACGCCAAGGTCCGCGACGTCATCGGCGGACTCGTGCGCGACATCCCCTGGGACGCCCTTGTCGACGACCTTTCCGGTGGCCAGCGCCGCCGGGTCGCCCTCGCCGCCGTGCTGATCGGCGACCACGACGTGATCTTCCTCGATGAGCCCACCAACCACCTCGATGTCGAGGGCATCACCTGGCTCGCCGGGCACCTGCGCAACCGCTGGGCGACGAACTCCGGCGGCCTCGTGGTCGTGACCCACGACCGGTGGTTCCTCGACGAGGTCTGCAACCAGACCTGGGAGGTGCACGACCGTCTGATCGAACCCTTCGAGGGCGGCTACGCCGCGTACATCCTGCAGCGCGTCGAGCGCGACCGGATGAGCGCCGCGACAGAGTCGAAGCGCCAGAACCTGATGAAGAAGGAGCTCGCCTGGCTCCGCCGCGGCGCCCCCGCCCGCACCGCCAAGCCCAAGTTCCGCATCGACGCGGCCAACGAGCTCATCGAGAACGAGCCGCCGCCCCGCGACACCGTCACGATGCAGTCGATGGCGATGCAGCGCCTCGGCAAGGACGTCGTCGACCTCATCGACGTCTCGGTGGACTTCGAGGACAAGCACGTGCTGAAGGACATCACCTGGCGGATCGCCCCCGGGGAACGCACCGGCATCATGGGCGTCAACGGCGCGGGCAAGTCCACGCTGCTGAACCTCGTCGCCGGTACCCTCCAGCCGACGAGCGGCCACGTCAAGCGCGGCAAGACCATCAAGGTCGCCGTGCTCACCCAGCAGCTCTTCGAGCTCGAGGGCATCCAGAACGACCGGGTCAGCGAGGTCATCGGCCGCCAGAAGACGAGCTACATCGCCGGAGGCAAGGAGATCACCCCCGGCCAGATGCTCGAGCGGATGGGCTTCATGAGCGCCCAGCTCGTCACCCAGGTCAAGGACCTCTCCGGTGGCCAGAAGCGCCGCCTGCAGCTGCTGCTGATCGTGCTCGACGAGCCGAACGTGCTCATCCTCGACGAGCCCACCAACGACCTGGACACCGACATGCTCGCGGCCATGGAGGACCTGCTCGACTCCTTCCCCGGCACCCTGCTCGTCGTCTCGCACGACCGGTACCTGATCGAACGCGTCACCGACAACCAGTACGCGGTCACCGAGGGCGGCTTCCGCCACCTGCCCGGCGGCGTCGACCAGTACCTCGAGATGCGCAAGCAGCAGATCAACGACTCCGACAAGCCCGCAGAGGCGAACGCCTCGAACACCTCCGGCGGCAAGCCGGCCAGGAACCTGGCCATCGGCGGCGCAGAGCTCCGCAACGCGCAGAAGGAGCTCGCCTCCATCGAGCGCAAGGTCGCCAAGCAGAAGTCCCGGATCGTGGTGTTGAACCAGAACATGGTCAGCCACGACCAGAACGACTACGCAGGCCTCGGCGAGCTCGGCACCGAGCTGCAGGGTCTCGAATCCTCCATCTCGAGCTTCGAAACTCGCTGGCTCGAACTTTCGACGCTGATCGAGGGTTAAAACCGCGGATGCTGTGACCGCGTGTTACGCAGCGGCGTGCGCGGCGCAGCATCCTTTGTTAACCTGAAGGTGTGCCTCGCGATGCAGCGGCACAGACTCCCACCCCTTCGTGCCGTGGCTTTGCTGTGCCGTCGATTGCCGGGGCCCGTCCACGAGACAGCACTCGCGGCTCTCACCCGCAGCACACCCAAGGGGATTCACCACGTGAAAAAGTCAACTCTGTCCAAGCGCTTGCTCGCGGCTCTCGCGACCGTCCCGCTCCTCGCCCTGCTCGCCGGGTGCGCCGGCGGCACGGCGGATGCCGGCAGCGACAAGACCGTCAAGATCGGCGTCGTCGGCGCGAGCGACCCGTACTGGGCCGTCTACACGAAGGCCGCCGCCGATGCGGGAATCAAGGTCGAGATCGTCGACTTCTCCGCATACGACCAGCCGAACCCCGCGCTGACCGCCGGTGAGATCGACCTCAACCAGTTCCAGCACCTCGTCTACCTCGCGCAGTACAACACGGCGAGCAACGCGGACCTCACCCCGATCGGTTCGACGGCGATCTACCCGCTCGGCCTGTACTCGACGAAGTACAAGAAGGTCAGCGAGATCCAGAAGGGCGACACCATCGCGGTGCCGAACGACGCGAGCAACCTGGCCCGCGCGCTCCTCGTGCTGCAGTCGGCCAAGCTCATCACGCTGAAGGACGGCGGCTCGATCTTCTCGACCCTCGACGACATCGACACGTCGGCCTCCAAGGTCACCGTCACCGCGCTCGAGGCCTCCCTCACCGCGACTTCGCTTCCTGACGTCGCCGGCGCGATCATCAACAACGACTTCGTCGAGAAGGCCGGACTGAAGTTCACCGACGCCCTCGCCAAGGATGACCCGGCCGACCCGACCGCCATCCCCTACGTCAACGTGTTCGTCGCCCGCGCCGCGGACAAGGACAACGCGACCTACCAGAAGCTCGTCCAGATCTATCAGGACACCCAGGCCGTGCAGGACGGCGTGCTCGCCGTCTCCGGCGGCTCCGGTGTTCTCGTGAAGACCCCGGTCGCCGACCTGGTCTCCTCGCTCGCCACGGTCGTCGCGGACACCAAGGCCAACAAGAAGTAGTCGCCCCCGGTTGCCCGGATGCCCGCTTCGCACTCGCGAGGCGGGCATCCGGTGTGAAACCAGAGAATTCCAGGAGAGTTGAATGCCGATCGTCGAATTGCGCGGTGTCAGCAAGATCTACCCACCCCACGAAAAGGGCGGCAGCGACGTCGTCGCGATCGACGACGTCAGCCTGGCCGTCGAGGCCGGCGACGTCTACGGGATCATCGGCTACTCGGGAGCCGGCAAGAGCACCCTCGTGCGCCTCGTGAACGCGCTCGAACGGTCAACGTCCGGAGAGATCCTGATCAACGGACGGGACATCGCCGGCCTGGCAGAGCGCGAACTGCGCAGCGTGCGTCTCGGCATCGGCATGATCTTCCAGCAGTTCAACCTGCTCGGCTCGCGCAGCGTCGCGGCCAACGTGTCCTATCCGCTCGAGGTGGCGCACCGGCCCAAGGCCGAACGCGCCAAGCGGGTCGCCGAGATGCTCGACTTCGTCGGCCTCGCCGACAAGGCCCGCGCGTACCCCGACCAGCTCTCCGGCGGCCAGAAGCAGCGCGTCGGCATCGCCCGCGCCCTCGCGAGCCAGCCCGCCATCCTCCTCGCCGACGAGGCCACGAGCGCCCTCGACCCCGAGACGACCCACGAAGTGCTCGACCTGCTGACCCGGGTCAACCGGGAATTCGGTGTGACGATCATCGTGATCACGCACGAGATGGACGTGATCCAGACGATCGCGAGCAAGGTCGCGGTGATGGACCAGGGCCGGGTCATCGAACGCGGTGACGTGTTCGATGTGTTCTCGAACCCGCAGCAGCCGGCATCCGCCCGGTTCGTCTCGACCGTCGTCAAGGGCATCCCGAGCGCCGACGAGCTCGCCGTGCTGCGCAGACGCCACCCCGGGCGGATCGTGTCCCTCGCCTTCCGCGACAACACGGTCGACCAGGCCCGTGTCTTCGGCGAACTGGCTCGCGCCGGCGTCGCATTCGAGGTCGTCTTCGGCGGCATCAACGAAGTGCAGGGCCGCTCCTTCGGGCATCTCACCCTCGCGCTCAGCGACGCCACGGCGGCGGATGCCCGCACAGCGTCTGCCGGCAGCGCGGACGACCGCATCGATGCGGTCCTCGATCGGATCAGAACACTCACGACCGTCACGGAGGTGCGCTGATGGAATCCCTCATCGAACTGCTGCCCCAGCTCTGGAAGGCCGCAGGGGAGACGCTCTACATCGTCGGCCTCACCCTGTTCTTCGGGGGCCTCGGCGGCCTGATCGTCGGCCTCGGCCTGTACCTGACCCGCGGCGGCAGCCTGCTCGCCAACAAACCCGTGTTCGTGGTGCTGAACCTGCTGGTCAACTTCGTGCGGCCCATCCCGTTCATCATCTTCCTCGCCGCCGCGCAGCCGCTCGCCCGGCTCGTGGTCGGAACCGGAATCGGCAATAACGCGATCATCTTCACGATCTCGCTCGCGGCATCCTTCGCGATGGGCCGTATCGTCGAGCAGAACCTGCTCACCGTGACGCCCGGCGTGATCGAGGCCGCCCGCAGCGTGGGCGCCGGAACGGCCCGGATCATCTTCACCGTGCTCCTGCCCGAGGCGCTCGGTCCGCTGATCCTCGGCTACACGTTCATCTTCGTCGCGCTCGTCGACATGTCGGCGGTCGCCGGCTACGTCGGTGGCGGCGGCCTCGGTAACTTCGCCCTGCTCTACGGGTACCGCCAGTTCAACCCGATCGTGACCTGGGCTGCCGTGCTGCTGATCATCGTGCTCGTCCAGTTGGTGCAGTACCTCGGGAACACGCTGGCGCGAAAGGCGTTCCGCCGCTAGGCGTTCTCGAAACTGTTGCCGGGCCGGACAGCTTCCGTTCACCCCCCGGCAAGGTGACACTCCCGGGCCGGACACCTGAGGCCAGCACAGTATTGCCGGGGCTGGCCCACCCGAGCCGGCACACAGTCTCGACTGCACCCGTCGCTGTTTGGTTCAGGCCGTTGGAGTCGCTGTGTCGCCCCGCCCAAGTGTGGTCTTCTCGGCCTTCCGTTCCAACGCGGACCCGCGCCTGCAGGGCTGGGTCGCCTTCCGGGAGAGCGTTCAGTCCGGTGCCCACCGAACCCGGCGACTACGCGGCCTTCTACCGGGGACTCGCCGACGCGCTGCTGCGCGGTGCGCCTGCT
>NZ_JASJVF010000196.1:0-6175 GCF_035019805.1 Cryobacterium sp. 10I1 | reverse complement strand
GCGCCGCACGAAGGCACGCATCAGGTTCGCCGGTTGCGTCACCGTGGCCGCCGCGATGCTCGCGATGACTCCGGTCCAGGCATCCGGCTTGACATATCCGTTGTCGCGGTAGATCCGGAGGCGGGTGAGGATGCTCGCATTGGTGAGCTCCGGGTGGAACTGGGTCGCGTAGACGTTCCGTCCGACCCGGAAGGCCTGGACCGGGCAATCCTCTCCGGTGGCCAGGAGTACGGCGCCGGGCGGGAGGACCGTGCATGCCTCCTTGTGTCCGACGAAGGCCTCGAAGTCGGGCTCGAGGATACCGAACAGGGGGTCGGCGGCTCCCTCCTGCGTCAGCCGCACTCTCGTCGGGCCGGCGTCCTCCGGCCACGTTCCGTCGACGACACCCCCGCCGTGTGTCGTCAGCAGCCCGATGCCGTAACAGGCTCCGAGAAAGGGAAAATCACGGGCGACGACGAGGTCGAGGAGCGACTGGAGTTCCCGCTCGACCCGGAGCTGGACGGCGGACTTCGTCGCCGCGGGGTCGCTGGCGTTGAAGGGGCTGCCACCGACGATGATGCCGGAGTAGTCGTCCAGCCGGATCGGCGGCAGTGGCGCCGCCTCGAGCCTGACCCGGTGCAGGTCCTCCGGGGTGAGGCCGCCGGCGCTCAGGAAACCCTCGTACTCGTCGTCGGCGGCTTCGTCCTCCGGACGGCTGGCCAAGAGCAGGTAGGGCTTCACGCCGCCATGATACGCGGTGCGGCGCCCATTCCGGTGCGCGCTTCCCGATCAGTACAGGAATGACCTCGCGAAGGTGTTCACATCGATGTTGACGCCGTTGAAGACCCGTTCAAAATGCTGCTGAACACCGACTCGGAGATTCCCGGACGCGTTCCAGCCACCGAACGGAATCGGTGCAGGCGAGAGGAGATCGACGGGGTCGTCAGGGAGGCCGGCCACGGCAGTCGAGCCCGGCTGGACGGGCACGGCATCCCAGAGGGCGACGTCCGAGAACTCCGTCGTTCCCGCGCCCATGATGTCGTCCCACATCCGCGCGCCGGTGTAGACGACGGGGCGCACTCCGGTGGATTGGACGCCCGTGATCATGGCGCGGGTGAGCGGCGGGCCGCCCGTTTCGATGTCGAGGGCGAAGAACTGGAGCCGGATGCGGAAGGAGCCCGTCGCCGCGATCCCCTCCCGCCAGCAGCGCGGATCCCTGGTGTACGCGGCGATCGCGAGACCGGCGTCGATGGCCATCGCGAGCTGCGCCTGGGTGCGGGCGAGAGGCGTGCACGTGCCGAACTCGGTGGAGCTGAGGATGTAGAGCCGGAACCCGGCTTCGTATGCCTGCACGAACCAGGCAGGATCGGAAATCGGATTGTCCGAATCCAGCGCCCTGATCGCCGGTGACGGTTGGGCCCGCGACGATTGGGCCGGTACGGTCGGCACCGGAGTGGGGCCGCGGTCGGGGAAACCGCTGGGATGCCGGACGGGGCGGATGCCGCCGGGTCCGGTCGGATCGCACCTGCTACCTGGATGGCCGCGAGGGGAAGGCCCACTGCAAGGATCACCAGCAGCGCGGCCCCGAAAATGGGCGGCGCAACCGGCCCCTTTCCCGGGTGTCTCGTGACGGAAAGCCTGCGCATTCGCTCAGTGTGCACCGGCATCGCGGTGAAGAAAAGGGACCCACCGGGGACTCGTCCAGACTGTCGGACGTGCCCTCGGACCCCGATGGATGTCTGGGGGGCGTACAGTGAGGCAGCACCGCTCAGTCTCAGGTTCCAATGTCGCCCTGATGAAACGGCTGCCGCCGGGGATTCCTTTCCCCAAGCTCTTGATCACATCACTGGGGGAATGGCTTTCATGCGCGACCTTGCACCAACCATTTACCGGCAGCGTCTTGTCATCGAGGCCTACCCCGCCGAACCGATCAGCGCAGTGCAGATCACGGACTACTTGTCAGGGCTTGCCCCGGTGCTCGACATGAAAGGCCTGATCGAACCGGTCACGCATCGCAGCGATCTGTACGGCTGGGCCGGGTGGACTCACTGGGAAACGTCGGGGGCGCATTTCTACGCGTGGGAACAACCGGTGCTCTTCTACAGTGTCGACATCTACACCTGCAAGCCGTTCGACCCCCTCGTGGCCGTCGAATACACCACGCGTTTCTTCGGCAGTGCCAGCGCCGAATACAAGGAGTTTTAGTGCCGACCCGCGACACCGATACCGTGATCGGCGCCGAGGTGTTCAGCCCCCGATACGACCTGAGCGATGCCGAGCTCGAGGACCTCACCGTGCGGCTGCTCGCCGCGCGCACGCGTGACCTCCCGGAGCACTACCGGCTGGTCGCGATCGAGGTCGACGGCCGGAGCCCGTTTTCGAACGTCGGCCGGCACGTGGAACGTGTTGTCTTCGAGGCGACGTTCGGCAACGATGCCGCGCAGATGACGGACGAGTACGGCGCGTACGAGGGCACGAGCACATTCTTCATCTCCATCGACAGGGACACCGGCACGCCGAGCGGGGTGCTGCGGATCATCGAGGATTCCCCGCATGGACTCAAGAGCCTCAACGATGCCGCCCAGGAACCGTTCAATCTGGAACTCGATGAGGCGTTCCGCTTTCACGCGATCACCGATCCGACCGAGATCTGGGACATCGGCACCGTCGCCGTCCTCCCCGACTACCGTCGCGGCGAAGCAGCGGTGAGCGTGCAGCTCTACCGCGCCATGTACCTCTCCGCGCTCGTGCACCGGATCAAGCACATTGTGTCCATCGTCGACGACCGCCCGCTGCGCAAGATGCGGGACTTTCTGGGCATCCCGTTCGTACCGCTCGCCGACACTCCCCCTGGTCCGTACCTCGGCTCGAAGAAGAGCCACGCCGTCTACGGGTACGTGCCGCACTTCCTGCCGAAGGCGCGGGCGCACCGCGACACCATGCGCGGCCTCCTCGTCCGCAACGCCCTGCAGCGCCTTGTCGACGGCACGGAAGACGACTCGATCAGCCTCGACGTCCAGCCCGGCGCCTGAACGTCACTCGGGCGCTGTGCTGCCCGATCCGGAGATGTTGACCAGCCAGCTCACGCCGAACGGGTCCACGAGCATCCCGAAGCTGTCTCCCCACGGCGCCTTCGCAAGCGGCTGGAGTACGGTCCCGCCGGCAGACAGTTTTTCGAAGTAGCCGCTCAGTTCCGCCTCGTCGTCGCCGCTCAGCGAGACCGACATAGTGGTGCCCGGTGTCAGATCCATGCTGTTCGGTGTGTCCGCCGCCATCAGGACCATCCCGCCGTCCGTCGTCAAAGCGGAGTGCATGATCTTGTCGCCCTCCGCAGGATCCTCACTGGCGTGGAGCTCCGCGAAGGTACTGCGCGTGACCGTGCCGCCGAAGACCGACTCGTACAGGTCCATGGCCGCCCTGGCCGAATCACGGAACGAGAGATAGGGGTTGAGCGTTGTCATCTGAGACCTCCAGACCGGGGCGTGCCCGCCGTCGGGCCCGCGCTTCCGAGACATTATCGACCCCGGAACGGCAAAAGACGAGGCGGTGGATCCAGTCCTCGCACCTGTGAATGGCCTCGCGTGAGGCACTAGCCTTGCTGAATGGAACTCCGCCAGCTCGAACATTTCGCGATCGTCGCCGAGGAACGCCACTTCACCCGGGCCGCCGAGATCCTGCAGATCTCACAATCCGGTCTGTCGGCATCCGTTCGGGCGCTCGAAAGCGAGCTCGGGACGTCACTCTTCATCCGCAGCACCCGCAGCGTCGAACTCTCGGTCGCCGGACAGGCCTTCCTGGTCGAGGCGTTGCGCACGCTCGCGAGCGCCACCGCGGCCCAGAACGCCGTTGCGGCTGTGCGCGGCCTCATGCTGGGGAGCCTGACCGTCGGCGCCGAGCCGTGCCTGGGCTCGGTGGACCTTCCGGGAGAGCTCGCCCGCTTCCGCATGACGCATCCAGGGGTCGACGTACGTCTCAGGCACGCCGGATCGCTCGAGCTCATCGAGGGCGTCGCGAACGGCCGCACGGACGTCGCCCTTGTCGTCTCGGTCGGCGACCAGACTCCCGGCGTCCGACTCAGTCCGCTCAGCACGCAGCGGCTCATCGTGCTCTGCCATCCCGATCACGCGTTCGCGGCCAGGGGCTCCGTCGACCTCGCATCCCTGCATGCCGAGTCACTCGTCGGGTTCCCCGCAGGCTGGGGCGCACACGTCCTCGCCCGCCGCGGTTTCGCTGCTGCCGGGTTCGATTACCGGGCCGCGCTCGAGGTCAACGACGTGCATCCGATGCTCGACCTCGTCGGTTACAACCTCGGTGTCGCGATCGTGCCGGAGAGTTTCGCAGCGAAGCGCCCTGACCTCTTGCGAGCCATTCAGATCGAGGATCCGATGCCGCCGTGGACGGCCGCGGTCGCCGTGGCGGACGAGCCCAGCCCGGCCGCCACGGCGTTCCTCACCCAGCTCGCGGGGATCAGCCCAGCAGCGCCAGTTCCTCAGTCGTGAGCGTGATGCCGGCAGCGTGAACCGAATCCCGGATGCTCTCCGGCCGCGAGGCGCCGGGGATTGGGATGACCACAGGGGACTTCGCGAGGTGCCAGGCCAGGCAGACGACCTGCGGGCTGACCCCTCGGTCTGCTGCTACCTGCTGGAACGGCGCGAAGCGTTCGCCGAGCCGGGACGCAGAGGAGATCCCACCGAGCGGGCTCCAGGGGATGAAGGCGATTCCGAGTTCGGTGCAGAGCTCGAGCTCCGGTTCGCTGCTGCGGAACGCAGGAGAGAACTGGTTCTGCACGCTCGCGAGGCGCCCGCCGAGCAGTTCGCGGGCGAGCCGGATCTGATCGACGTTCGCATTGGAGATGCCGGCGAGGCGGATCGTGCCGGCGTCGAGGAGCTCGACGAGCGCCCCGATGGAATCGGCGTACGGCACCGCCGGGTCCGGCCGGTGGAACTGATAGAGGCCGATCGCGTCGCCGCCGAGCCGCGCGAGTGAGGCCTCCGCGGCCTTCTTGAGGTGTTCAGGGCGGCCGTCGACATACCAGGTGCCGTCACCGGGGCGCAGGTGCCCGCCCTTCGTCGCGACGAGCAGGTCGCTGGTGTCCCCGCCCCACGACGCGATCGCTCCTGCGATGAGGGTTTCGTTGTGGCCGACCTCGTCGGCGTGCAGGTGGTACGCGTCCGCGGTGTCGAACAGGGTCACGCCCTCGTCGAGGGCCGCGTGGATCGTCGCGACGGACCTGGCCGCATCCGGTCGTCCTTCAATCGACATCGGCATTCCGCCGAGTCCGATCGCGCTCACGGTTCGGTCGGCGATCATTCGGGTTTGCATCATTCGGGTCGGCATGGCTTCCTTCGTTGAGCGGTTGACGGGGCTGGCGGTTCTGCAGTGTTCGTTGCGGGATTCGTTGCGGGATCTGTTGCGGGATCTGTTGCGGGACCTGTTGCGGGGTTGGTCACCAGGCATAGTCCTCAGGGGCCGGCTTGTGCCCGGGGAAGATCTCATCGAGACGGGCCAGAGCTGCGGCATCGAGGGTGACGTCGAGCGCCCGGAGACCGTCGTCGAGCTGGGCCTGGGTGCGCGGCCCGATGATCGGCGCCGTCACTCCCGGCTGGTGCAGGAGCCAGGCCAGGGCCACGTCTCCCGGCTCGTGCCCCAGGTCTGCGGCGAAGTCCTCGAAGGCCTGGATGGCCGGTCGGTGCGCGGCAAGCGTCTCGGCAGAGCGCCCTTCGAGGCGCCGTCTGCCGTCGCGCTCCTTGCCGAGCACTCCCCCGAGGAGGCCGCCCTGCAGCGGGGACCAGGCGATCACACCGAGCCCGTTCGCTCGCGCCGCCGGGAGCACTTCGAGCTCGAGGTCCCGGGTGAGGAGGTTGTAGATCGACTGCTCACTCACCAGGCCGGTGAAGTTGCGACGTCGCGCTTCCGCCTGGGCCGTGGCGATGTGCCAGCCGGCGAAGTTGCTGCTGCCCGCGTAGAGGATCTTTCCCTGGGCGACGGCCGTCTCCATGGCCTGCCAGATCTCGTCCCAGGGCGTCTCCCTGTCGATGTGGTGGAACTGGTAGATGTCGATGTAATCCGTCTGCAGTCGCCGGAGGCTCGCGTCGAGGGCCCGGCGGATGTTGAGGGCCGAGAGCCTGCCGTTGTTCGGCCAGTCCGAGGTCGTCCCGTAGAGCTTGGTGGCGAGCACGGTCCGCTCCCGGCGATC
>NZ_JASJVF010000195.1:0-6176 GCF_035019805.1 Cryobacterium sp. 10I1 | reverse complement strand
GTCGACGGTCACCGAGGGCGGCGACAGGAACGCGGCGCCGAGATCGGTGCCGACGGCTTCGGCGCTCGCCTCGTGGCGGAGTTCGCCGTCGATGAAGATGCGGCCGTTGCCGACGCTCGCGAAGCCGATCAGCACCTCGCCGCTCTCCTCCGGCGTATACCGGGTGGTGAACTCGAGCACGCTCGAGGCCGCGATCGGGGCGTCGCCGCCGAACCAGACGAGGGCGCTCGCACGGCGGTCCTCGCTGAAGAGCTCCACGCCGGCCGCGTCGAGGAAGCGCACCCGTGCGCCGGGCTCTCCGGTGACCGGGTTCTCGATCGTCGAGAGCGGGAATTCGGCGATGCCCTCCTGCACGACCGCGCCGACCGAGTAGGTCACTTCCGCGTTCGGCAGCGCGGCGATCAGGCCGTCGAGCGGGGTGACGACGTGCTCGGGGAGCACGGTCGCACTGCCCCCGCCCTGGGTGCGGGCGAACTTCGCATTGTGCCCGATCACGGCGACCTTCGTCAGGCGCTCCGCGGCCCAGGGCAGCTCACCGTCGTTGCGCACGAGCACGGCCCCCGCGATCGCGGCCTCCCGGGCGAAACGGATGCCGTCCTCCACGACGACAGGGACCGGCACGGCGGCTTCGAAGCCGTCCAGGGCGCCGACCCGGGCGGCCAGCCCGAGGAGACGCAGCACCTTGCGGTCGACCTGGGCCTCGTCCACCTCACCGGCGAGCACCGCCGCGACGAGGGTGTCGCCCCAGGGCCCTGCCGGGCCGGGCATCACGAGGTCCTGGGAGTGCCGGGCGCTCTCGATCGAGCGCACGGCGGTCCAGTCGCTGATCACGACGCCGTCGAAGCCCCACTCGGAGTTCAGCGGGGTCTCGAGCAGCTCGTTCTCGGTGACGGTGGGCCCATTGACGGAGTTGTACGAGCTCATCACGAGCCAGGCACCAGCGTCGACGATGGCCTCCTCGAAGGCAAGCAGGTAGAGCTCGCGCAGGGTGCGGTCGGCGACGACGACGTTCGCGGTGAAGCGGTCCGTCTCGAAGTCGTTGGCGATGTAGTGCTTCGGGGTTGCCCCGACGCCGTTCTCCTGAACGCCCGTGACATAGGCGGATGCGAGCTTCGCGGTGAGGATCGGGTCTTCGCTGAAGCACTCGAAGTGGCGGCCGCCGAGCGGCGAGCGGTGCAGGTTGATGGTCGGGCCGAGCACGACGTCGACGCCCTTGCGGCGCGCCTCGACGGCGGCGACATTGCCGTAGCGCCGGGCGATGGCCGGGTCCCACGACGCGCCGAGCGCGGTGGAGGACGGCAGGTTGAGCGAGGGGCTGCGTTCGTCCCAGACCTCGCCGCGCACGCCGGACGGACCGTCGGAGACGAGGATGCGGCGCAGGCCGATCTTCGGGAGCGGCCAGGTCGCCCAGAAGTCGTGCCCGGTGAGCACGAGCACCTTCTCCTCGAGCGTGAGCTGGTCGAGGAGGGCGACGAGACGGGCGTCCACGGCCGTGTCTTCGTTCAGGGAAATCGTCATGACTGGGGTGTCGCTTTCTGTTCTGGAGTCGAAAGATCAAAGGAAATGGGGAGCACGCCGGTCATTCGGCCGCTCCATCGGTGAACACACGCACGTCCCACGGTCCGAGCGTGATCAGGTCCCCCGCATCGTGGGCGGTGCCCGCAAGCACGTCGCTGAGCCGGCCGGGCGCCGGGGCCTCTTGGGGGGTCCACGACCAGTTGTGCACGAAGTACACCCGGGAACCGTCGGCCGCCGTGGAACTCGTCACGGTGACGCTCTCCGGCAGGCCGGTCCAGCCGGCCGAGGGCGCGGGGACCAGCCATTCGGCGAGTGACCGGGCGAGCTCCTGGTTCGGCACCGTGCCGACCACGGTCACCCGGCCGGAGCCGCTGACCGCGCTCGTCACGGCGGGCCAACGCCCGAAATGCGGATGCTCGTAGCGGGCGAGCGACTCAGCTCCCGTCGGCGTGAGACCGTCCACCCACTCGGTGGCGGCGGAGCCGGGACGCAGCACAAAGCCGGTCGCGGCATCCGCTGCCGCAGCGGTGGCCGGGCCAACCGGAATCGGGTCTGTGAGGTTGGCGAACTCCTCGTACCAGGCCCCGGCGACGCCGTCGAGCCGGGCCGGCTGCACCTCGGTGCGGGCGCGGCCCTCCCGGTCGGCGTATGCCGAGCGCGGCCCGAGCACGAGGTGCCCGCCCGCTGCCGCGTACTCGGCGAGCCAGTCGAGCTCCGCGTCCGCTGCGGTGAAGAAGGCCGGCACGATCAAAACGGGATAGGTCGCCGCGAAGTCGATCGGGTCCCCGCCCTCGAGCGGGTCGACCCCGGCGGTGAACCGGGTCGGGAAAAGCTGCTGCGGCCGCACCATGCGGATCTGGAGCCCCGCGTCGAAGGCGCCGCGATAGAACGACGCGAAGATCTTCCGGTACGAGTCGACGTCGAAGTACTGGCCGGGAGCCTGGAACGGCGCCTGCGACGACAGCGCGAACTTGCTGTCCGAGTCATAGAGGATGGCGACGTCGCGGCCCGGGTCGCCTGCGCGACGAGGGACCCGGCGGCACCGAATTCGGCGCCGATCCTGGCCAGCTCGCGGTAGGCGCGACCCGGCTTCTGGTTGTGCGGGAGCACGCCGCCCCAGTATGTCTCGGTGCCGTAGTGCAGGGTGTGCCAGTGCCAGTACTCGATCATCTCGGCCCCGCGGGCGACGAGCGCCCAGGCGATCTGGCGCCACTGGCCGTCGTAGGGCGAGAAGTTCATCGGGGAGTGGCCGATCGACCCGGCATTGGTCTCGGTCACCAGGAATGGTGCCTGCTTCGAGGAGAACATCAGGTCGGCGAGGTTGTAGACCGCCCAGGTCCCGCTGACGATCCAGCCGGTCGAACGCGGCGCATCCGAGGGGTGCAGGAGCGAGTCCTGCGATTCGTAGTACGCGTTGCCGGAGGCCACGTCGAGGTTCGCCGACAGCTCGACGTCTTCGACGCCGTGCTGGTCGTAGGAGATGCAGGTGGTGACGAAGTGGTCCGGGTGCGCGAGTTCACGCACGATGCCGGCCTCCCAGCCGATGAACTCGGTGACGAGCCCGGCCTGGTACCGACGCCAGGCGAGGTCGTACTGCGGCTGGAAGTTGCCGTCCGGCACCCACAGGTCGGCCCAGGTCGAGAGCCGGTGCGACCAGTAGGTGAGGCCCCATTCCGTGTTGAGGGTCTCGACGTCGCCGTAGATCCCGCGCAGGTGGTCGACGAAACCCTGGAAGACCCCGCGGTTGTAGAGCAGGTGCAGGCCGGGCTCGTTGTCGACCTGGTAGCCGATCAGGGCGGGGTGGTCCCGGTAGCGCCCCACGATGGCGCGGATGATGCGCTCGGCGTGGAAGCGGAAGGCCGGGTGGGTGAAGTCCATCTCCTGGCGCGACCCCCAGGACTTCGCCGTGCCCGTCGCCGTGTCGAGGGCGATCTCGGGGTGCTTCCGGGCGAGCCACATCGGCAGCGCGTAGGTCGGGGTGCCGAGGATGACCCCGATGCCCCGCTTGTGCGCGCCGTCGAGCACGGGCTCGAGCCAGTCGAGGTCGAAGACGCCGTCCTCGGGTTCCCAGGTCGACCAGACCGATTCGCCGACGCGGATGACCGTGAAACCGGCCGCCTGCATCAGGTCGAGGTCGGTGTCGAGCCGCGGGCTCGGCTGGTACTCGTGGTAGTAGGCGGCTCCGAAGCGGATGCCGGCGAACGGCGGGGCGGACGAAGGCCCGGTCACGCGACGGCCTCTGGCAGCAGGGCCTGGGCCCGCTGCTCGGCGAGCAGGCGCGCACGGTCCTCGCGGCGCTCCGTCTGCCGGTCGGGGTCCGGCACGGGTGCGGCGAGGAAGAGCCGCTGGGTGTACGGGTGCTCCGGGCGACTGGTGACCTGGTCGCCGTCGCCCCACTCCACGATCTCACCGTGCAGCATCACGGCCACGCGGTGGCTGAGGTGCCGCACGACGGCGAGGTCGTGCGAGACGAAGAGGTAGGCGACGCCGGTGCGTTCCTGGATCTGACGGAAGAGGTCGAGCACCCGCGCCTGCGTGGAGAGGTCGAGCGCGGAGACGGGCTCGTCGCAGACGATCAGCCGCGGGTCGAGGGCGAGGGCGCGCGCGATCGCTATGCGCTGCCGCTGGCCGCCGGAGAATTCCCGGGGCAGGCGGTCGGCCGCATTGCTCGGCAGCCCGACCTGGTCGAGCAGGTCGAGCACGCGCTTGGACGCATCCGCCCGGCTGACCTTTCGCACGGTGAGCGGTTCCACGAGGATCTGCTCGATGGTGAGCGACGGATTCAGCGAGGTGTACGGGTCCTGGAAGACGACCTGGATCTCGCTCGACAGCGCCCGGCGGCCCTGGCGGCCGAGGTGGGAGATGTCCTTCCCCTTGTAGAGGATCTGGCCGCCGGTGACCGGGGCCAGGCCGAGCACGGCGCGGCCGAGGGTGGTCTTACCTGAGCCGGACTCGCCGACGAGGCCGACGGTCTCGCCGGGGCGGATGTCCAGGGACACGCCCTTGAGAGCCCGGAACGGCGGCTTGCGGAAGCCCTTGATCGGGTATTCGACGACGACATCCTTGACGTCGAGCAGAAGGTCGGTCATGACTGCACTCCAATGGTTTCGTCGGTCCTGGCGGCGGCCGCAGCGGAGACGAACTCGAGCAGCGGGCCGCGGGCCTCGCCGTCCTCGAGGATCGCCGCGAGCAGGGACTGGGTGTACGGGTGTTCGGCGTGGTTGAAGATGGCGCGCACCGGGCCGGTTTCGATCACCCGGCCGTCGCGCATCACCGAGACGCGGTCGCAGAGGTCGGCGACGACCCCGAAGTTGTGCGTGACGAGCACGACGCCCATGTTGAGTTCGGCCTGCAGGTCGCGCAACAGCTCGAGCACCTCGGCCTGCACGGTGACGTCGAGCGCGGTGGTCGGCTCGTCGGCGATGAGCAGGTCGGGTTCGCAGGAGACGGCGCCGGCGATGAGCACCCGCTGGGCCATGCCGCCGGACACCTCGTGCGGGTACGCCGCGAAGGTGCGTTCCGGGTTCGGGATGCCGACCTTGGCGAGCAAGTCGAGCGCGCGGGCTGTGGCGGCCTTCTTCGACAGGCCCATGCAGACCCGCATCGGTTCGACGAGCTGGCTGCCGATCGTGAATGACGAGTCCAGGTTCGACATCGGCTCCTGGGGGATGTAGGCGATCTTCTTGCCGCGGATCTTCGTCATCTCCTTCTCGGAGACGGTGGAGAGGTCGCGGCCCTCGAAGAAGATGGCGCCACCGGTGATCCGGCCGCCGTCGGGCAGCAGCCGGAGGATCGACCAGGCGGTCTGGGTCTTGCCGGACCCGGACTCGCCGATCAGGCCGTGGACCTCGCCGCGTCGGACCGTGAGCGAGACGTCGGAGACGACGACCTTCACAGAGCCGTTCGGCTGGTCATAGCCGACGGCGAGCTCGCGCACGTCGAGCAGGATGTCCCCGGTGCGGCCGGCGATGGCCGCGTCGTCGGGGTGCGAGAGCACGGGCTGCTTGTAGACGTCGACGCTCGCGACGGTCTTCTTCGCGTTCCGACGCTTGGCCTTGCCGCTGCGCTCGAGTTCGTCGCGCATCGCGTTGGCGAGCAGGGTGAGCGCGACACAGACGATCGCGATCACGAGGCTCGGCCAGAGGATCAGGAGCGGCGCCTTGTAGATCTTGGCGAAGCCGTCGTTGAGCATGGTGCCCCAGGTCGGGATCGACTGGTCGCCGAGACCGAGGAAGTCGAGTCCGGCCTGGATCGCGATCGCGATGCCGAGCACCATGGCCGACTGGATGATGACGGGGGCCCGCACGACCGTGAGGATGTGCCGGCCGATGATGCGGGCGTCACCGAGCCCCGCAACGCGGGCGGCGTCGACGTAGAGCTCGTTCCGTACCGCGGTGACCGAGGCGTAGACCAGCCGGAAGAACGCCGGCGAGAGCAGCACGCCGAAGATGGCCATCGAGAGCCACATCGACGGGCCGAGCACGGCGCGCGCCGCGAGGAGCACGACGATGCCGGGCAGCGCCATCAACAGGCCGGTGAGCCAGGAGGAGACCGCGTCGAACCACTTGCCGTAGTACCCGGCGATGAGACCGCCGGTCACGCCGATGATCAGGGCGATGACGAGGGCGAGCAGGGCACCGGCGAGGCTGAACCGGCCG
>NZ_JASJVF010000194.1:0-6243 GCF_035019805.1 Cryobacterium sp. 10I1 | reverse complement strand
GTCGTGCTCGCCACCGAGGGCGTCATCATCAAGATGGAATCCGTCAAGGAGGCCGTCAAACGCTCCCAGTATTCGCCCTCGGTCGGCCGCTACCGGGTCATCGTCGTCGAAGACGCCGACCGCATGGTCGAGCGCACCTCCAATGTGCTGCTCAAGGCCCTCGAAGAGCCGCCGGAACGCACCGTGTGGATCCTCTGCGCCCCGAGTGAGGCCGACCTGCTGCCGACCATCCGGTCCCGGGTGCGCACGGTCAGGTTGCGCGTGCCGAGCGTCGCCGACGTCGCAGCACTCCTTGTCGCGCGCGAGGGCGTCGACCCTGTCATCGCCGAGCGCTGCGCCCGCGAAGCACAGAGCCACATCGGCATGGCGCGGCGGCTGGCCACGAACCCCGAGGCCCGCGAACGGCGCGAGGAAACCCTGAAGGCCGCGCTCGGCATCCGTGGGGTCTCGCACGCGGTGAACGCCGCGGCGCGACTGCTCGCGATCGCCGGTGACGACGCGAAGGCGATCACCCTCGAGCGGGACGCCGCCGAACGCGAGGGTGTGCTCCGCTCCCTCGGCGTCGAGCCCGGCAAGTCGGTGCCGCCCGCGCTCCGCGGCCAGATCAAGGCGCTGGAAGACGACCAGAAACGGCGGGCCACCCGGAGCCTGCGCGACGGGCTCGACCGGATCCTCGTGGATCTGACCTCGCTGTACCGGGATGTGATCATGGTACAGTTCGGCCGCGAGAATGAAGTGATCAACCGCGAGCTCCTCGTCGGAGTGCGCGCCGCAGCGGCGGCGTGCGCGACCGTCACGACGCTCGCGACACTGGACGCCATCGCGATCGCGCGGCAGAGAATTGAATCCAATGTGGCACCGGCCCTGGCCCTCGAGGCAATGCTGGTGTCCGCCATCCGGCGATGAAGCGATGACTACGACGATGACCGCACGATGCCACCGCCCACGCGCGGCGCTCGTGAGAGCCTGAACCGCCTGCATGACCAGACCAGTAAAGAGGAACCGTTGACCACACGCATCCGCCAGCGCCCGGCGTCGAACGGCCCGGTGTCGAATGGCACCCGGACGCGCCGCCCGGCCGCCCGCCGCTTCGCGATCCTGGCCGCCGCCGTCGTCGTCACGATGGGGCTCAGCGGATGCGTGCCCGCGTTCCTGCCGCAACCCTCGGCCTCGACGTCGTCCCCCACCGGGGAGAGCGTCAGCAGCGCCCTCGACCCGTTCTACAACCAGGTGCTCACCTGGACCGACTGCGGTAACAGCCTGCAGTGCACCACCGCGAAGGCCCCGCTCGACTGGAGCGCGCCCGGAACCGACACCGTCGACCTCGCCCTCGTGCGGCACGTCGCGACCGGCACCCGGGTCGGCTCGCTTCTGGTCAACCCCGGCGGTCCCGGCGGCTCCGGGTACGACTTCGTGAAGGGGTCCCTCGACTACGCCACGGATGCGAAGCTGCAGGCCGGATTCGACATCGTCGGGTTCGACCCGCGCGGCGTCGGGCGCTCGTCAGCGGTGAAGTGTTACGGGGCTGCCGAGATGGACCAATACCTGTACGCCATCCCGACAGCAGCCCGCGGCACGGATGCCTGGATCCAGGAGGTCGAGAAGTCCTCGACCGACTTCGGAGCCGCCTGCGCCACCAACACCGGCGCCCTCCTCGCCCACGTCGACACCGTGAGCGCCGCCCACGACCTCGACATGCTGCGTGCCGTGCTCGGCGATGCCCAGCTCAACTACCTCGGCTATTCCTACGGCACCTTCCTCGGTGCGACATACGCCAACCTGTTCCCGGACAAGGTCGGCCGCCTCGTCCTCGATGGAGCCCTAGACCCGTCCACGAGCAACGCCGAGGTGACCCGGGTGCAGGCCGTCGGCTTCGAGAGCGCGCTACGCTCCTACCTCGCCGATTGCCTCGCTGGATCGAAGTGCCCGTTCAACGGCACCGTCGACCAGGCGATGACCACCATCTCCGCGCTGCTCGACTCGGTCGACCGGAGCCCGATCGCCGCGAGCGATGGCCGGATGCTCGGCGCCAACACGCTGCTGACCGCCATCATCTACCCGCTGTACCAGGCGTCGGCGTGGCCGAACCTGAGCGAGATGCTGTCGAGCGTGATGCAGGGCAACACCAAGATCGCGTTCCAGTTCGCGGATGCCTACAACGGCCGTAACTCCGACGGGACATACCTCGACAATTCGACCGAGGCCTTCCTGGCGATCAACTGCCTCGACTACAGCTACAACGACGACCCGGCCGTGATGCGCGCCGACGCCGCGGCCATCGAGGCCGCAGCGCCGGTCATCGGCAAGTACATGGCCTACGGCGACACCGGCTGTGCGAACTGGCCGGACAAGTTCACCGGAACCCGCGCCGAGATCCACGCGCCGGGAGCGGCGCCGATCCTCGTCGTCGGCACGACGAACGATCCGGCGACCCCGTACGTGTGGGCGCAGAGCCTGGCCAGGCAGCTCGACAGTGCGCAGCTCGTCACGTACGCGGGCGAGGGGCACACCGCGTACAACAAGTCCAATGCCTGCGTGAACAACGCGGTGGACTCCTACCTGCTGCAGGGGACGGTGCCGGCCACCGACCCGAAGTGCTGACGTGCGGGGGCGGCCGTGCGGCATGCGGTGACGACTCGAGGACTGCACATTTGCGCGCCGTGTAAGAATGTGACCATGGTGGATGTTGCGGAAGAACCCGGCCTGCGTGAACGGAAACGTCTGGCGACCCACCGGGCCATCCAACTCGCTGTGCTCACGCTCGCGTCCGAGCGCGGGGTCGACAAGGTCACCGTCGAGGACATCAGCCGGATCGCCGATGTGTCCCCGCGCACCTTCTTCAACTACTTCCCGTCGAAGGACGCCGCCCTCGCCGGTGACGATCTCACCCTCGGTTCCGAGGCGGAGATCGAGGACTTCGTACACAGGAGCCCGTCCGGTGACATCCTCGCCGACCTCGCGGTGCTGCTCTCGACCAGCGTGCAGAATTCCCAGGATGACCGGGAGATTCACCAGTTGCGGCGTCAGGTGATGAAGGAGAACCCCTACCTGTTCGGCATGCGGATGGCTACCCTCCGCAGCTTCGAGGGACACCTCGACGACGTGATCAGCCGGCGCCTCGCGGCGGACGATCCCGTGCTCGCCGCCGACCCGATCGCGCTGCACCAGCGCGCCCTGTTGCTCACGCTCGTCGCGGTCGCAGCCCTGCGACACGCCTGGCGCTGCTGGGCCGAGGGAGACGAGTCGGAGCCGCTCGCCGATCGGGTGCGGGCGTCGTTCGCGGGGCTGTACGAATTGACCCTCCGGACCAGCTAAGCTTTGTTGCTGTGTCACCGCGCGTTTCCGGAAGGAAGCATTCGGGCGTCACGCCGCCTTAGCTCAGTTGGTAGAGCATCTCACTCGTAATGAGAAGGTCGTCAGTTCGATTCTGACAGGCGGCTCCCTTTCCTCATCGCCCGGCCCGCTCTCTTCGTGCTGCCGATGTGCTCGTGCTATCGGTCTGCGAGGAGCAGGTTGAGTCGCCTTCCCGCCGGCGCGGTTTCCTTGTTCGTGCCCATCAGCTGGGCATCGTTCAAATAGGTGAGGTCGTCGACGGTGATGCCGAACCGGGCGGCCACGTCGGCGCGGTTTTCATTCGCTGCGGCGGTATAGCCCGCGGGCTTGCCGTCGATGACGTCGACCGTGCCCCGGGCGCCGGGCGTCGCATCGGAGTCCACGGGGTTGAGGTAGCCGCGGAGCGGCGTGAAGGTCCAACGGATGTCGGCGCGCGCGACGACGGCCTCAAGGCAGTCCGGGTCGGTTGTGTCCGGTTGGGCGGGGGTTGTGACCAGAATGACCTGGTCGATTCCGCTGGGATCGCCGCTGAGGATGCTGAGGTCACCCCAGCCGTAGGCGCCGCTTCCGCTCGTGAACGGCCCGAAGTCCATGCGGAAGCCGCTGTCGTAGCAGGTTTGGTTCGCCGGTATGGGCTGGGTCGCGGTCACCGCGTCGACCGTGGCCGCTGCCGGAGTGACGAGGTCATCGATGTGGAGTGTGAGCTCGGTTCCGTGGAAATCGAAGCTCACATTGCCGGTAGTACCGTTGTCGGACGTCAGCGTGCCCGTTCCGATGGTCCCGGTCGGGAGCGTCCCCGGAACGCCCGGTTGTGTTGCTGGTGGATCCGCGGATGCCGACGGCGTTGGGGCTGGCGTGCCGACGGCCCCGCCGCTCGAGCAGCCCGTAAGAGCCACCAGCATCGATATCAACCCGCATGTTGCCGCGATTCCGCGCATCCCATACCCCCGTGTGCAGATCCTAAGGGATGGAACACCTTCACCCCGGCCCTCGGAGGAGCCGGCACCGAGCCCGAGTCTTCATGTCTGGGACGCCGGTGGTTCATTGGCCAGCCATCGGGCCTTCCTAGATTGCGAGAGGGGGCGAGCGCCCCACGAGGGGGTTCACTGGTGGACGCGGGGCTCGAAACACGACCGGTGTGGTGGGCGCGGACATCCGTGCAGGCGACGCGGATCGGTGTGATCGCGATCGGAGCCGCACTGCCGTGGTTGCCGTTCATCGTCTGGCTGGGCCAGCCAGACCGGAATTTGCTCGGGCCCATGGGCCGCACGGGCGTCATCGTCACCGTCGTGCTGCAGTGTCTCTCCGTGGTGGTCGGGCTCGTTTTCGTCGTTGTGATGTCCGCCTGGACCGAGACCCGCGGGTGGCAGGCGGCCCGAATCTGGGGCTCGATCGCGTTCGTCTGGGGCATTCCGCTTGCCTGGCTCGCGGCGGTCGTGTGGCCCGACGGGGTCTGGCCCCGGGAATCCGGCCTGCCGCTGATCGTGTTCGGGGTGATCTGCGTGATCCTGGTCGTGCCTGCGCTGATCAACCCGCGCCGGACCGGCCTGGTGGCCGTCATCGGCACGATCCTGCCCCTGGTCATCCTCGTCGCGATCATCGCTTCGACAATCTCCGTCCCTGCGGTCTTCATCCTGCTCGGCCCGGCGACGGCGTACTGCGTCGCTGTGTCCCTCAGCGCTTCCGCGGCCGCCTTCGCCAGAATCTGACGCTCCGAGCGTTGCTGTTGCCGTGATCTCTCCGGACGCACTGGCCGCCGACATCTCAGGGACCGTCGAGCAGAGGTCCCGGCGCTTCGTCGAGCGTCCCTATCGCTCGGGGGGAAGCGGCGGTACGGTCTGCGCGATGGCCGGTTCGCGCGCGAACGAACCGCTCACCCTCCTGTCCCAGCGTCGGAACCGAGAGAGGCAATCATGACAACTGTGTTGATATTCCATGAGGTCGATGACGTCGAGCACTGGCTCACCTCACCCCGGCGGGACGAGGTGTTCGGGCCGCTCGGCATCAGCATCCAGACCTTCATCGACCCGACCGACGACCACAGGGTCGGCCTGATCGCCGACGTGCCCGACATGGACGTCTTCCAGCGGGTGATGGCGTCCGAAGTCGCGGCTGAGGCGATGCAGTTCGACGGCGTCCGCCCGGAAACCGTCGTGATGATGGTCGAGGGCTGACGATGTATGCCCGAATCAGCACCTTCAGGACCGGTCCAGACACCGACCCCCACGCGAATGAGAATGCGACCATGCTGCGGGTGCTGGCGAACCCCGGCTGCCGCGGCATGTACTTCCTGAAAGGCACGGAGACCGACACGGCCCTGGCCATCACCCTCTGGGACTCGGAGGACTCCCTCGCGGGGAGCAGGGAGCCCGCAGAGTCGATTCGCGCCGACTCGAGCGCCGAACAGCACCTGACGATCGTCGACGTCGAGGAATTCGAGGTGACGGCGAGCACCTTCATCGGCTGAGCCCTGCGGCGCCCTCCCCGGTGCGCTCGTTACGATGGGGGAGTCCCAGGCCCCGCTCGGAAGGCATCCATGGAGTACGCCCTCGCGCCCGACGGCGCCCGCATTGCCTGGTCGTCGACCGGCGGCAACGCGACAGGTGACCCCGTCGTCCTGGTCGCGGGACAGGGCGTCTCGAGCCGGTCCTGGTCTCCGCTGCTGCCGACGCTCGGTGCCCGGCACCGGGTGATCACATTCGACACCCGCGGGGTCGGCGACAGCGAGCCCGGCGCCGACGTGCGCTTCACGACGGCGGCGCTCGCCGAGGACATCGTCGCCGTTCTGGACGCCGCAGGGATCGACAGGGCGCACGTGTACGGGCACTCGATGGGCGGCCGGGTCGCGCTCTACTTCGAAGGCGAGCCAGGAGACTCCCGCGCGATCACCTACGCCGAGTTGACGGCCGA
>NZ_JASJVF010000193.1:0-6263 GCF_035019805.1 Cryobacterium sp. 10I1 | reverse complement strand
CCCCCCGGTGAGCGCACCGTCTCCGACGACGGCGATCACGTGCCGGTCGCTCTGCCCGGTCATCTCGAAGGCGCGGGTGCCGTGGGCGAGGAATTCGTCGGGCAGTCCGAGTTCGGTGACGGCCGTGTCGACGCCGGCCTCGCGCAGGTCCTGGCGGATGCGCGTGCCGATTCCCCCGACCCGGATCCCGTCTTCGATGCTCACGACGAGGCGGTGCTCAGCGGCGAGCCCGACCAGGCTCCTGGGCACAGGGACGACCCAGCGCGGGTCGATGACGGTCGCGCCGATCCCCTGCGCTGACAGGCGCCTGGCGACGTCGAGGCCCATGGCCGCCATCGGTCCGACCGTGACGATGAGCACGTCTTTCTGCGTCGATTCGAGGAGAACGTCGACGCCGTCGTCGAGGCGGGCCACAGCGTCGAACTCGACCCCGGTGCTGCCCTTCGGGAAACGCAGCACGGTCGGTCCGTCCTCGACGGCGACGGCCTCTCCGAGCTCCTCGCGGAGCCTGGTCGAGTCGCGCGGCGCAGCGAGACGGATGCCGGGGACGACCTGAAGGATGGCAAGGTCCCAGATGCCGTGGTGGCTCGGCCCGTCCGGGCCGGTCACGCCCGCGCGGTCGAGGACGAAGGTCACCCCGGCCTTGTGCAGGGCGACGTCCATCAGGACCTGGTCGAAGGCGCGGTTGATGAAGGTCGCGTACAGGGCGACGACGGGGTGCAACCCGCCGAAGGCTAGGCCGGCGGCGCTCGTCACGGCGTGCTGCTCGGCGATGCCGACGTCGTGCACCCGGTTCGGGAACCGTTCCGCCATCCGGTGCAGCCCGGTCGGACGCAGCATGGCCGCCGTGATCCCGACGATCCGCTGGTTCTCGGTCGCGAGGTTCAGGAGTTCGTCGGCGAAGACCGAGGTCCAGGACGGCGCGCCGGGGGTCTCGGTCGACTCCCCCGTCTCCGGGTCGATCTGGCCGACCGCGTGGAACTGGTCTGCGGTGTCCTGCATGGCAGGGTTGTAGCCCTTGCCCTTCTGGGTGATCGTGTGCACGATCACCGGCGCACCGTAGTTCCTGGCCTGCTGGAGCGCCTCGAGCATCGCTTCCATGTCGTGCCCGTCGACCGGGCCGATGTACTTGATGTCGAGGTTCGAGTACAGCGCCTCGTTGTTGGAGAATCGGGCGAGGAAGCCGTGCAGCCCGCCGCGGACACCGCGGAAGAACGCACGGGCCGGTGCGCCCATGTTGTCGAAGGCGCGGCGGCTGCTCAGGTAGGCCGCGTGATAGCTGCTGCGGGTGCGCACGGTGTTGAGGAACCGGGCCATGCCGCCGATCGTCGGGGCATAGGAGCGGCCGTTGTCGTTCACGACGATGATCAGGCGGCGGGTGTTGTCGTCGCTGATGTTGTTGAGCGCTTCCCAGGTCATCCCCCCGGTGAGCGCACCGTCTCCGACGACGGCGATCACGTGCCGGTCGCTCTGCCCGGTCATCTCGAAGGCGCGGGAGATGCCGTCAGCCCAGGACAGCGAGCTCGAAGCGTGGGAGCTCTCGACGATGTCGTGCACGGACTCCGAGCGCTGCGGGTACCCCGCGAGGCCGTCCTGCTGGCGGAGGCCGCTGAAGTCCTGGCGGCCGGTCAGGAGCTTGTGCACATAGGACTGGTGCCCGGTGTCGAAGACGATCGCGTCGCGCGGCGACTCGAAGACGCGGTGGATGGCGATGGTCATCTCGACCACGCCGAGGTTCGGCCCGAGGTGCCCGCCGGTCTTGGAGACCTCGCTGACCAGGAAGCCGCGGACTTCCGCCGCGAGCTGGACCAATTCTTCGAGCGAGAGGCGGTCGAGGTCACGCGGCCCCGTTATGGTCTCCAGCAGGCTCATCGGCAACACCTTTCGAGTACGACGTCGCGGGCAGAAAGGAACCGGCGCGTAGCTTCAACAGGAGTTGAGTCTACGCGCCGGTCCCGAACGGTTACCCGGTAATCGTGCCGGTTACGCGACCAGTGAACGAAGAACGTACTGCAGGATGCCGCCGTTCCGGTAGTAGTCGGCCTCACCGGGCGTGTCGATGCGGACCACGGCGTCGAATTCGACGGTCGCCTTGCCCGCTGCCGAGTTCTCGCTCGGGGTCGCGGTCACGTGGACCGTCTTCGGGGTGACGCCGGCGTTGAGTTCCGTCAGGCCCGCGATCGAGACGATCTCGGTGCCGTCCAGTCCCAGGGACGCCCAGCTCTCGCCGGCCGGGAACTGCAGCGGGACGACGCCCATGCCGATCAGGTTCGAGCGGTGGATCCGCTCGAAGCTCTCGGTGATGACGGCCTTGACTCCGAGGAGGCTGGTTCCCTTGGCCGCCCAGTCCCGTGAGGAACCGGAGCCGTACTCCTTGCCGCCGAAGATCACGAGCGGGATGCCCGCGGCCTGGTAGTTCTGGCTCGCGTCGTAGATGAACGACTGCGGCGCGCCCGCGACGGTGAAGTCGCGGGTGTAGCCGCCCTCGACGTCGTCGAGGAGCTGGTTGCGCAGCCGGATGTTGGCGAAGGTGCCGCGGATCATGACCTCGTGGTTGCCCCGGCGCGATCCGTAGGAGTTGAAGTCGCCGCGGGCGACCCCGTGCTCGACGAGGTACGCTCCGGCGGGGCTGTCGGCCTTGATGTTGCCTGCCGGGCTGATGTGGTCGGTCGTGACAGAGTCGCCGAGCTTCGCGAGCACCCGGGCGCCGACGATGTCGCTCACCGGGGTGGTCTCGAGCGTCATGCCGTCGAAGTACGGGGGCTTCCGCACGTAGGTGGACTCGCTGTCCCACTCGAAGACTTCGCTGTCTGGCGTCGGCAGGGAGCGCCAGCGCTCGTCGCCCTCGAAGACGGCGCCGTACTCCTTCGTGAACATCTCGGTGTCGATCGAACTGTCGATCGTCGACTGCACCTCTGCGGAATCCGGCCAGATGTCCCTGAGGAACACCGGGTTGCCCTCGGTGTCGTCGCCGAGGGCATCCGTCTCGAAGTCGAAGTTCATCGAACCGGCGAGGGCGTATGCGATCACGAGCGGCGGGCTCGCCAGGTAGTTCATCTTGACGTCCGGGCTGATCCGGCCCTCGAAGTTGCGGTTGCCCGAGAGAACGGCCGTGACGGCGAGGTCGTTCTCGTTGATCGCGGCGGACACCTCGTCGATGAGCGGACCGGTGTTGCCGATGCACACGGTGCAGCCGTAGCCGACGGTGTAGAAGCCGAGGGCTTCGAGGTCACCGGTGAGGCCGGCCTTCTCGTAGTAGTCCGTGACGACCTTGGAGCCCGGTGCGAGGGTCGTCTTGACCCACGGCTTGCTCGTGAGGCCCTTCCTGACGGCGTTGCGGGCGAGGAGCCCGGCCGCGAGCATGACGCTCGGGTTGGACGTGTTCGTGCAGGAGGTGATCGCGGCGACGGCGACGGCCCCGTGGTCGAGGGTGTAGCTCGCCCCCGCGGCGGTCTCGATCGCGACCGGGCTGGAGATGGTCCGCGGCGGGTGGCTCACGTGGGTGTGCGAGATCGCGTGGGCGCTGCTCTCGTCCTGGGCGGTGAACCCGATCGGGTCGGAGGCGGGGAAGGTCGCCTCGACGGCGGCATCGACCTGGGACAGGTCCTGGGTCGCGTAGCTCTGCAGGTCGGTCTCGAACTGGTTCTTGGCGCGGCTGAGCTCGACCCGGTCCTGCGGACGCTTGGGACCGGCGATCGAGGGGACGACGGTACCGAGGTCGATCTCGAGGTACTCGCTGAAGACGGGCTCACGGGCCGGGTCGTGCCAGAGGCCCTGCAGCTTCGCGTATGCCTCGACGAGGGCGACCTGTTCCTCGCTGCGGCCGGTGAGGCGCAGGTAGCCGAGGGTGACATCGTCGATCGGGAACATGGCGGCGGTCGAGCCGAACTCGGGGCTCATGTTGCCGATGGTCGCGCGGTTGGCGAGGGGGACCTCCGCGACGCCTTCTCCGTAGAATTCGACGAACTTGCCGACAACGCCGTGCTTGCGGAGCATCTGCGTGATGGTGAGGACGACATCCGTCGCGGTGACGCCGGTCGGGATGGAGCCGGTGAGCTTGAAGCCGACGACCTTGGGGATGAGCATGGAGACGGGCTGGCCGAGCATGGCCGCCTCTGCCTCGATGCCGCCGACGCCCCAGCCGAGAACGCCGAGACCGTTGACCATGGTCGTGTGCGAGTCTGTACCGACGCAGGTGTCCGGGTAGGCCTGCAGCACGCCGTTGACGACGCGGGTCATCGTGACGCGGGCGAGGTATTCGATGTTGACCTGGTGGACGATGCCGGTTCCCGGCGGGACGACCTTGAAGTCGTCGAAGGCTGTCTGGCCCCAGCGCAGGAACTGGTAGCGCTCGCCGTTGCGCTGGTATTCGATCTCGACGTTGCGCTCGAGGGCGTTCTCGCTGCCGAAGAGGTCGGCGATGACCGAGTGGTCGATGACCAGTTCGGCGGGTGCGAGCGGGTTGATCTTGTTCGGGTCGCCACCGAGCTCTGCGACGGCCTCGCGCATCGTGGCGAGGTCGACGATGCAGGGCACGCCCGTGAAGTCCTGCATGATCACGCGGGCGGGCGTGAACTGGATCTCGGTGTCCGGTTCGCTCGTGGGAACCCAGGCGCCGAGGGCGCGGATGTGATCGGCCGTGATGTTGGCGCCGTCTTCGGTGCGGAGGAGGTTCTCCAGCAGCACCTTGAGACTGAACGGCAGCAATTCGTAACCCTGCACCGAGTCCAGGCGAAAGACCTCATAGTCTGTCGCTCCGACGCGGAGGGTGTCCTTGGCTCCAAAACTGTTTAACGCAGACACGATGCCCTCTCCTTTGTGGAAACTGACGGGAATCCGTCCGCAGTCCCCAATCCTGACGAACGGACCAGCGCAAGGCCAGCAAGGGTAACCTAACCGGCGGCGTCACCGAACGATATCACCGTCAAACTATCTTGACGTAGAGATAACTCTAGCAGGGAGCGGCTGCCCGGTCTTCCCCTGGCGCGCCCTATTCGCGGTCGAAAACGAGACCGGTGCGCCGCGCATGCCGGTACATGAGCTCGATGCCCGCCGCTCCGAGCGCCCCGATGCCGATCCCGAAAAGCAACGGGAGGTCGAGGCGCACGTCGATGACGAAGAACGCCCGGGTGAACGGGATCGTGCACGCGAGCACCATCGCAGCGGCCATTCCCGTGACGAGGGCGAGACGGGGACCCGTGAGCGGCCGGGCGAGCACGCAGAGAATCCAGAGCGAGACGACGAAAAGCGCGATGGTCGTGACGCTCCGCGCCTCGTGGAGCGGAATCCTGCCGTAGAGGAAGAGGAACGTCACGAGGGCCGTCGCCGCGGCGATGGCGCCTGTCGGCACGGCGTAGCGGAGGATGCGGCGCAGGACCCCCGGGGTGTAGATCCGCCGGTTGGGCGCAAGCGCGAGCACGAACGAGGGGATGCCGATCGCGAGGCCGGAGACCAGCGTGAGCTGCCGGGGCAGGAACGGGAACGGCAAGGCGAGCAGGGAGGTCGTCAGGGCGATCAGGATGCCGTAGACCGTCTTGGACAGGAACAGGTTGGCGACGCGTTCGACGTTGGCGATGACCCTGCGACCGAGGCCGAGCACCTCGGGGAGGCGGTCGAAGCGGTTGTCGAGCAGGACGAGGCGCGACGCCGCCTTCGTGGCAGGGGTCGCAGACCCCATCGCGATGCCGAGGTCGGCGTCCTTGATCGCCATCGCGTCGTTGACGCCGTCCCCCGTCATCGCGACCGTCCGCCCCTGTCCCTGCAGCAGGGCGACGGCCGTCCGCTTCTGCTCGGGGCTGACCCGTCCGAACAGGCTCGTCGTTTCGAGCGCCGCCGCCAGTGCTTCGTCATCGTCGAGTTCTGCAGCGTTGACCGTCTCGCCGGCCACGCCGAGGCTGCGCGCGATCGCGGCGACCGTCACGGGGCTGTCCCCGGACATGACGATCACGCGCACCCCCTGCGTCGCGAAGTACCGCAGGGTCTCTGCCGCGTGCGGGCGCACCGATTCGCGGAACACCACGAGGCACACCGGTTCGAGGCTGGAGTGCTCCGGGTCGAACGCCGTGTCGAGGGGTGTCGTCCCGTCCAGGCGCACGAGCGCGAGGGTGCGGTGTCCCTCGGCGGCGATAGCGGATGCCGCGGCCAGCGATTCGGGGTGCGCCGCGAGCAGCCGCTCGGGGGCCCCGAAGAGCCACGACGAACTGCCGCGCCCGGGAAGGTCGAGGGTGATGCCGCTGAACTTGCGGGCGGAGCTGAACGGGAGC
>NZ_JASJVF010000192.1:0-6329 GCF_035019805.1 Cryobacterium sp. 10I1 | reverse complement strand
GTCCTAGTGGTCGAAGGCGTTCACGAACGTGACGCTCGCCGCCGAGATTTCGGCGCGCGCGGCATCCTGGGAGATGGAGGGCTCTCCGTCCCCGGACTGCGGCCCGTAGTCGCCGAAGAACGCGTGCACGCCGCCCTCGATCACGAGGTATCGCGCATCCGCAGGCAGCGACGCTTTCGACGCGCTGATCTTGTCCGGAGTTGCCAGACCGTCGTTCGTACCGGAGATCGACAGCACGCCGGCGCCCAGCCCGCTCAGGTCGTTCGCGGGATATGAGGCGAAGAACAACAACCCGACAACCGGGTCTGTCGGCGCACCGGCGAAAGACTGGGCATCCATCGCCGCGACCGTCCCGCCGAGAGAGTGGCCGCCGACCACCCAACGTTCGACCGGCGGATGCGCGGCGCGCGCCGACCCGAATGCTCCCGTCGAGAGGAACGCGATCCCGAACGGCTGCTTGGGGATGACGACCACGTGCCCGGCCGCGGCGAGCGGGCGCAGCACGGCCGCGTATGCGCGAGCGTCGACCCGCGCGCCGGGCTGGAAGAACACCCCGACCTCGCTCACGGCCCCCGTGGGCTGCAGCACGATCTGGTCGGCCGTCTCGGTCACGGTCACGCTCGTGTCGGAGTCCATGGCGGACAGGGCCGGCTCAACGGCCGATGACGGCACGAGCCACCAGGCCAGCGCGATCACTCCGAGCGACAGCGCAACGAGGACACCCCGGACACCCGTGCGCCCGCGATGCCGGACCGTACGCGTGAGCCAGGAGCGCAGCGCAACCGTCAGGCTGACGGCAACGGTGAGGACGAGGAGGACCAGGTAGGCCGGATGTCCGTGCACAAGCATCGACCCGGTCGACAGTGCCGCCCAGGCGGTGACGATCACGCCGAGCGTCGCCACGACGCGGCCGGCCCAGAAGAGGGCCATGTCGGCTCGACCGGCTGTCGCCCCGCCCGTCGACCGGATTCTGCGCGTGTCGCTCATGGGGAAATTATCCCAGCGGCGCTCATCGCGAATCTACCTAAATGCATTAGGCAAAACTGATGTAGCATTAGCAAAATGGAAAGCTTCTCATGGCACGCGCAGGACTGACCGCGGAACGCCTGACCCAGGCGGGCGCTGAACTCGCCGACGAGGTCGGATTCGACCAGGTCACGCTCTCGGCACTGGCCAGGCATTTCGACGTCAAGGTCGCGAGCCTGTACTCCCACGTCACCAACTCGCACGATCTCAAAACCAGGATCGCCCTGCTCGCGCTGCAGGAACTCGCTGACCGGGCAGCGGATGCCGTGGCCGGCCGGGCAGGCAAGGATGCCCTGGTCGCGCTCGGCAACGTCTACCGCGACTACGCCCGCGAACATCCCGGTCGTTACGCCGCCATGCACTTCCGGCTCGACCGGGAGACCGCGATCGCCAGCGCCGGCGTCCGCCACTCCGCGATGACCCGCGCAATCCTGCGCGGATACGACCTGACGGAACCGGACCAGACGCATGCCGTCCGACTGCTCGGCAGCGTCTTCCATGGCTTTGCGACCCTCGAGCTGGAGGGCGGTTTCAGCAACAGTTCCCCCGACTCCCAGGAGTCCTGGACTCGCACCCTGGACGCCCTCGACGCCCTGTTACGCGCCTGGCCGGCGCCCGAATAACGCCAGAACGCCACGCGTCCGGCACCCGCACCCGCACCTCGGAAATCCCCGATCAGAAAGTTCACAGATGTCCTCCCAGCACGACTGGATCACCACGCCCATCACCCCCGGCCTCCTCCGCGGCGCGCTCGATCTGGAACAGACCGTCCACGGCGTGCTCCCGCACCGCCTGCCCGCGTGGGCTCGCGCATACGCCGACCCGCAGCTGGCCGCCATGGAAGCCCAGCCCTCCGGGGTCCGGCTGGCCTTCAGTACCCGAGCAACCGACCTCGAACTCGACGTACTGCCCACCAAGCTGGTCTACCTCGGCGCCCCGCCGCGCCCGATCGGCGTGTACGAACTCCTCGTGGACGGGAAGCTCGCCGGTCAGGCCATCGCGACGACCGGCATCACCGTCACCGTGGACATGGCCACCGGCGCCACCACGAACCACCTCGGCCCCGTCAGCACCCTCCGCTTCACCGGCCTGCCGGATCACCTGAAGAACATCGAGATCTGGCTCCCACACAACGAACGAACCGAGCTCGTCGCCCTCCGCTCCAACCGGCCCATCGAACCCGCGCCTGCGACAGGCAACCGGGTCTGGCTGCACCACGGCAGCTCGATCAGCCACGGCTCCAACGCCGCCCATCCCACCGAGACCTGGCCGGCGCTTGCAGCTTCGAGTGGCCATGTCGATCTGGTGAACCTCGGCTTCGGCGGCAGCGCGCTGCTCGACCCCTTCATCGCCCGCACCATGCGCGACACCCCCGCCGACCTGATCAGCGTCAAGATCGGCATCAATCTGGTCAATCTCGACCTGATGCGCCTGCGCGCCTTCGCCCCAGCCGTGAACGGCTTCCTCGACACCATCCGCGACGGTCACCCCACAACACCGCTGCTGCTGGTCTCGCCCCTCCTCTGCCCCATCCACGAGGACACACCCGGGCCCGGCGCCTTCGACCTCGCCGCCCTGGCCTCCGGTCGCCTGCAGTTCGTGGCCACCGGGGACCCGGCCGAAGCGTCCGCCGGAAAGCTGACGCTCACGGCGATCCGGGCGGAGCTCGCGCGTATCGCGCAGCAGCGGGCGGCCACAGATCCGAACCTGCACTACCTCGACGGCCTCGACCTCTACGGCGCCGCGGACTTCGCCGAGCATCCGTTGCCCGACCACCTCCACCCGGATGCCGCGACGCACCACCGCATCGGCGAGCGCTTCGCCGGGCTCGCCTTCGGACCCGGAGGCCCCTTCGCCGCCTGACGACTCCGAATGGGTACCGGTCAATACAGTCGCACAGGTCTGGCGACCCCGGCCGGCGTCTTCCTCATCAGACCTGGTCGTGAATGGTGACGACGTAGCCATCCGGGTCACTGAATGAGAAGGTGAGACCGAACGGGCCGGGGGCAGGGGCGCTGACGATCCGGACTCCCGCTTCGACCAGGACGTCGTGCACAGCCTGGGAGTCATGGGCGTGCAACCAGAGCGCAACTCCCGCACCGGCCCACGGGCGCACGGCATCGAGGTCGAACCCCGGCATCGGTTCCCGCACAGCGAAGGCGATCGGCTCGGTGGCGAAGACAACAGCGTGGGGCGGGCTCACGGGCGCGCGCCGCAGCCCGAGCAGCGTCTCGTAGAAGTTCGCCGACCGCTCGAGGTCGCTCACCTGCAGGGCGAGAAAATCGGGTCCAGTGACAGTCATGGTTTCTTCTCCTCGTCGAATCCCGCATGTCAGGATCCTTACATGACTATTGTGTGTCAGGATGCTGACATGAGTCAAGAGGAGAAGGTCGGCGATCTGGCCGAGTCGGTGGGTTATCTGCTCAAGCAGGCAGCGACGGCCCTGCACGCCTCGATGGACGCGGTTCTGCGCCCGCAGGGCCTGACTGTGTCGCAGTATTCGGTGCTTGAGCTACTCGGCCACGAGCCGGAGCAATCGAACGCCGATCTGGCCCGCGGGGCGTTCGTCACGCGCCAATCGATGAACGAGGTACTGCGCGGTCTTCAGGAGCGCGGTCTGGTCGCGCGCGCCGATGTCGCCGAACACGGCCGGGCGCGGCCGACGCGCCTCACCCCGGCCGGCCACGCGGTGCTGGGGGGCGCGAGTGCGGCGGTCGCCCGTGTCGAGAAACGGATGCTGTCCCCCCTGTCCCCTGCGGAGCATGCTGGACTTCTCGCTCAGCTCGTCGCCTGCCGGGATGCCCTCACCGGCGAAGACGCTCCCACCGGTGAAGACGCCGCGCGGTAGCGTTGAAGCATGGCTGAACTGTCCGAGACACGTGTCGCCGTCTACATCGATTTCGACAACATCATCATTTCCCAATACGACAATGTGCATGGTCGTGGAGCCTTCATCAAAGAGAAGGCCCGCACCGCCACCGGCAAGACCGCGGATCGGCTCCAGGAAGCCACGGTCAACATCGGCGCAGTACTCGACTTCGCTTCATCGTTCGGAGCCGTCGCAATCAGCCGCGCCTATGCGGACTGGGCCGCACCCGCGAACACCCGGTACCAGAAGCAGCTCGTCGACCGCGCGGTCGACCTCGTGCAGCTTTTCAACACCTCGGGAACCAAGAACGGCGCGGACATCCGCCTCGCGATCGATGTTGTTGAAGACCTCTTCCGGCTGCAGGACATCTCGCACGTTGTGATCGTCGCCGGTGACTCCGACTACATCCCGCTCGCCCAGAGCGCACGGCGCCTGGGCCGCACGGTCATCGGGATCGGTGTGCAGGGTTCGACCAGTGCGGCGTTCAAGAACGCCTGCGACGAGTTCTCGTATTACCACGACCTCGTTGAAGACCTCGGGGAGGACCTCGGGGAGGACCTCGTCGAGGACATTCCGCACTCCACTCCGACAGTGGCCGTCGAGCCGCCGGCGCCGGACCTCGCGAAGGAGGCCCGCAAACTCCTCATGCGCGCCCTGCGCGGGCGGGCGAATGACGACGTCGACGGCTGGATGGCAGCATCCGCTCTCAAGCAGCAGATGAAGCGCCTCGACCCCGGGTTCGATGAGAAGAAGATCGGCTTCAAGTCGTTCACGGACTTCCTGAAGGCCCAGCGTTCCATTGCGGAGTTGCAGGAGGACGGTCAGGCCCGCCGCGCGCGGTTGCGCAACCGGGCCTGACGTTCGCTGCGGCTGCGACCGTGGCTGTGGCCGTGGCTGTGACGCCTACGCGAACGTGGCGTCGAGAGCCGCGCGCAGGTCGGCGATCAGGTCGAGAGGATCCTCGAGCCCGACCGAGAATCGAAGATGCCCGAACTCGCGGAACGGCGCCGGGTACGCAGCGACCCGCGGTCCGCTCGTGCCGACATGAACGATCAGCGACTCGTCATGACCGAGCGAGACGGCCGAGGTGATCACCCGGAGCTGGGAGACGAAGCGGTTCTGGGTTTCCGGATCGCCCGCGACGGCGAACGCGAGCATCGCGCCATAGCCCCGACCGGCGAACTGTCGCGCGGCGAGCTCATGCTGCGGGTGGCTCGCGAGCCCGGGGAAAGCGACGAACGCGATCCGCGGGTCGGAGTCGAGGAACTCGGCGACCAACTGGGCCGACTCGAAATGCTGCCGGAGACGAAGCGGCAGCGTCACCGACCCGCGAGTGATCAACCACGCGTTGAACGGCGAGATCACTCCGCCCACGTCGACCATCGCATCCGCTTTGATGCGCTGGATCAGCTCGCGGGAGCCGATCACCGCGCCGCCCATCGCGTCGCCGTGCCCATTGATGTACTTCGTCAGGGAATGGACGACCAGGTCGGCGCCGTCCGCGAGAGGTCGATAGAACGGAGGCGGAGTGAAGGTGGAGTCCACAACGAGCAGCGCGCCCGCCCGATGGGCGATCGCCGCCAGGGCCTCGATGTCGGCAACCCGGGTCGTCGGATTGGCGATCGCCTCCGTGTGCACGAGTCGCGTATTCGGTCGAATCGCCGCAGCGACCGCGGCCAGATCGCTGATATCGACGAACGTGGCCTCGATTCCGTACTTGTCGGGAAGCAGCTCCGTGAACAACCGCCACGTCGCCTCGTAGCTGACATCGGCGACCACGACGTGATCCCCGGAGCGCAGATACGTGAAGAACACCGCGTGAAGCGCCGCAACACCCGACGCCAGCACGACGGCGTCCTCGCCACCGTCCAGGGCAGCGAGCTTGGCCTGCAGTCCCAGTTGGTTGACTCCCGAGTTCCGGGTGTAGAGCGGCACGTCCGTGCCCGACCAGCTCACCGACGACGGGTCCTCCGGCAATGCATAGGAGTTCGCCATCACGATCGGGGTGCGGATCGCACCCGACCCCGCATCGACCGTATTGCCCGCATGCACGGCCAGTGTCGAGTCTTTCAAGGACAGTGGATCATGCTTGTCGGGACGCGTGTTCACCATGGCCCCACGCTACGGGAACAACGCGGACTCCTGTGTTTCATGTCGTTGGAATCCGCTGAGCTCGCCACAGACCAGGCCGACCCGTAGCGGCGGATTGTGGTGCCCCCTCCTCAACAAAGTGCTTCTGACCGGGTTATCCACAGGTGATTTGTGGGCGTGCGGATGCCGGTGGAATGTCGGTGGTCCTCCGTAGAGTGACCGGTATGACAGCTGAAGAATCCTCAACAGTTCTCTTGGACAGCACGGCGGAACCGGTCGGCGAGGAAGTGCACTTCGTCGAGCACCACGAAGGCGAGGTTGGTGAGCAGGTCGGAGTCCGCGT
>NZ_JASJVF010000191.1:0-6370 GCF_035019805.1 Cryobacterium sp. 10I1 | reverse complement strand
GACCACGACTCGGTCGCGAAACCCGACAGGGAGCGGATGCCGCCGCGCAGGCCCCTGCGCCGCACCGGCTGCTCGAGCCACCGGTACGAGGCTGCGGCCACAAGCACGGCGACGGCGGCGACGAGCAGGTGCACGTCGACGCCGGCGGCCGGCCAGGCGACGCCGGCGAGCACGAAGAGGGGCCAGTGCCAGAGGTAGATGCCGTAGGACCGTTCGCCGATCCACCGGAGCACCGGGGTGTCGAGCCAGCGGCCGAAGCGGGCGCCGCGCACGGCGGCCCAGATCACGACGCAGGACAGCAGGCTGATAGCGGCGAGTCCGCCCCGGTACGCCGACGGGCCCGCGGCGGGCAACCACGCCGCAGCCGCACCGATGCCGAGCAATGCGGCGAGGCCGAGCCAGGGGCGCAGCCGGGCGGGGGAGGCGAGCCGGGAGGCGAACCGGGTGAAGCCCGCTGGGCCGGTGCGGGCGGCACCGGCGTTGGCGTTGCGGGTCAGTGCGCCCAGGCCGTTCGGGCGCCGCAGCAGCAGCGCGAGGGCCGCGCCGGCGAAGAGGCCGAAGCTGTGCGTGTCCGAGCCGTAGTAGACCCGGGTCGGATCGGCGCCCGGCTGGAACAGGAACCCCATCCAGAGAACGGAGAGGACGCCGAGGGTGCACACGACCGCCAGGCGAATCCGGGCGCTCCGGATGAGCAGCACCGCGAGCAGCGCAAACGGCCAGACCAGATAGAACTGCTCCTCGACGGCCAGGGACCAGAGGTTCCGGAACAGCTCAGGACTCGTCGCCGAGAAGTAGCTCGCGGAGCCTGCGATCGACACCCAGTTGTAGCCGAACGTGACCGCGCCGAGAACTTGCCAGCCGAGGCCGACGAGCACGTCGCCCCCGAGCATCCACGCCACGGTGCAGCAGAGCAGCACGAGGGGAACGAGCGGCGGCACGAGCCGGCGCACCCGGCGGCTCCAGAACCGGCGCAACGAGATCCGGCGGGACCGGGCATATTCGTCCACGAGGAGACCGGTGATCAGGAACCCGCTGATCACGAAGAACACGTCGACGCCGACGAAGCCGCCGGGCAGCACCTGTGGGAAGAAATGGAAGACGAGCACAACGCTCACGGCGATGCCGCGCAGGCCGTCGAGGCCGGAGAAACGGCGCGAATCCCGAGTCTCAGAGTCCGGGCGCAGGGATGCGGGAGTGCGGTAACTGAGTTTCATAGCGGTGAGCGGAGCCGATCCGGGTTCTACGATACCCGGCCCGGCACTTACACTTACCTCCGTGAATCTTCCTGCCGCCCCTGTTGTCTCCCCGCTCCCGGAGAACACCCGGATCAGGCTGGACATCGCCTACGACGGCACCGATTTTTCGGGATGGGCGATTCAACCAGAGCTCCGCACCGTGCAGGGCCAGATCGAGGCAGGACTCGCCACGATCCTGCAGAGCTACCCGCCGTATCCGTCCCTCATCGTCGCCGGGCGAACGGATGCGGGGGTGCACGCCCTCGGTCAGGTCGCGCACTTCGACCTCACCCCCGACCAGGTCGGGGGCCTGCTCCGACGGGGAAGGGGCCGGACCCCTGCGACGCTCGCGGTGATGGTGCAGCGGAGGCTCGGGGGGATCCTGGTGACCCAGCCGGAGATCGTGATCAAGGCATCCGCCGTCGCACCCCCCGGATTCGACGCTCGGTTCTCGGCGAACTGGCGCCGCTACGAGTACCGGATCGTCGACTCGGTGCTCGGGCACAACCCGCAGGACCGGCTGCGCACGACCTGGCACGGCTTCGCGCTCGAGCTGGAACCGATGCAGGTGGCCGCGGCGTCCCTGCTCGGGCTGCATGACTTCGCGACCTATTGCAAACCCCGGCCGGGCGCCACGACGATTCGCACCCTGCAGGAGTTCAGCTGGCGGCGGGACCCGGACGGCGTGCTCGTCGCGACGGTGCAGGCGGACGCCTTCTGCCACAGCATGGTGCGGGCACTCGTCGGGGCCTGCGTCGCGGTCGGAGAGGGACGGCTCGCAGGGGAGCGGCTCGCGACGCTGCGGATCAACCGGGCCCGCACGAGCGAGTTCAAGGTCATGCCGCCGCAGGGCCTCACCCTGCTCGCGGTCGACTATCCCGCCGACGACCGGCTCGCGGCCCGCGCCCTCGAGACCCGTGCCCGGCGCGCCCTCGACGAGGACGAAGAGTAGCGCAGCGCGCCGCCGAATCGCGCAGGCGAATTGCGCCAACGCTCCCGGCGGACTAGCATTGACCCTTGGTGTCTGTGCGTTGCAGCCAGGCACACGAACGTGAGCCCTCCATCGATCGTGTTCCCCGTCGGGGAACACACCCGGAGCGGGATTCACGAACACCTCCGTTCGAACAAGAAAGCAGCACAACAGTGACGCGCACTTATACTCCCAAAGCAAGCGAAGTCCAGCACGACTGGGTCGTCATCGACGCCACAGACATCGTGCTCGGTCGTCTTGCCAGCCACGCCGCCGTTCTCCTCCGGGGGAAGCACAAGGCAACGTTCTCTCCCCACATGGACATGGGAGACTTCGTCATCATCGTCAATGCCGAGAAGATCGCCCTCACCGGCAAGAAGCTCGAACTGAAGATCGCATACCGCCACTCCGGTTACCCGGGCGGCATTTCCGCCCAGAACTACTCGGAGATGCTCGAGAAGCACCCGACGCGTGCGGTTGAGAAGGCGATTCGCGGCATGCTGCCGAAGAACTCGCTCGGTCGCGCCCAGCTCGCGAAGCTCAAGGTCTACGCAGGCCCGGAGCACCCGCACGCTGCGCAGCAGCCCAAGCCGTACACCCTCTCCCAGGTCGCTCAGTAGCGCCGGCCACCAGACTTCTCGACTCTAAGAAAAAAGGATTCACACCATCGTGGCGAAGATCGCAGATCAGATTGACCAGGCTCCGGAGAGCTATTCCACCGAGACCCCGGCCGAAATCGTAACCAAGGCGCCCCGCGCCGTCCTCAACGTTCCCGGCGCAGCCGTGGGCCGTCGCAAGCAGGCCATCGCCCGCGTGCGCATCGTTCCCGGCTCGGGCACCATCACGGTGAACGGTCGCGAATTCGGGGACTACTTCCCGAACAAGCTTCACCAGCAGCTCATCAACGACCCGTTCAAGGTCCTCGACCTGATCGGCAGCTACGACGTCATCGCACGCATCACCGGCGGTGGCCCCTCCGGCCAGGCCGGCGCCCTGCGTCTCGGCATCGCGCGTTCGCTCAACCAGATCGACGAAGAGAACAACCGCGCCATCCTCAAGAAGGCCGGCTTCCTCAACCGTGACGCTCGCGTCAAGGAGCGCAAGAAGGCCGGACTCAAGAAGGCCCGTAAGGCGCCTCAGTTCTCGAAGCGCTAGATCGATAGTCGGCGCCGACATGCCTCGACTTTTCGGCACCGACGGTGTTCGGGGCCTGGCCAACCGTGATCTCACGGCTGGCCTGGCCCTGGGCCTCGCCCAGGCGAGTGCCGCAGTTCTCACCCAGGGTCGCCGCGCTGAATCGCGTCGAGCCGAGGGTCGCCGTCCGGTGGCCGTCCTCGCGCGTGACCCGCGCATTTCCGGCGAATTCCTCGCCTCGGCAGTAGCCGCGGGCCTCGCCAGTTCCGGTGTCGACGTCCTTGACGCCGGCGTCATCCCCACGCCGGCCGCGGCATTCCTGATCGCGGACATCGGTGCGGACTTCGGCGTGATGATTTCCGCCTCGCACAACCCCGCCCCCGACAACGGCATCAAGATCTTTGCCTTCGGTGGCACCAAACTTCCCGACGACGTCGAGGATCGTATCGAGGCCCACCTCGACCACGACAAGCTCACGCCGATCGCCGGCGATGTCGGCCGGATCTCACGCTTCGCGGACGCAGAAGACCGCTATGTCGTGCACCTCCTCGGCACCCTCCCGCACCGCCTCGACGGTATCCACGTCGTCCTGGACTGCGCCAATGGCGCGGCCGCGGGCGTGTCCCCACAGGTCTTCACGGATGCCGGCGCGCAGCTGACCGTCATCGGCGCCAACCCGAACGGGCTCAATATCAACGACGGGGTCGGCTCGACCCACCTCGACAACCTCGCGAAGGCCGTCCTCGAGCACGGTGCCGACGTGGGCATCGCCCACGACGGCGACGCCGACCGCTGCCTCGCCGTCGACCGGCACGGCAACATCGTGGACGGCGACCAGATCATGGCGATCCTCGCCGTCTCGATGGCCGAGCGCGGCGTCCTCAAGGACCGCACGCTCGTTGCCACTGTGATGAGCAACCTCGGCCTCCGGAGGGCCATGGCGGCCAACGACATCCGCATGATCGAGACCAAGGTCGGCGACCGCTACGTGCTCGAAGAGCTCAACGCGAACGGCCTGTCCCTCGGCGGGGAACAGTCCGGACATGTCATCATGACGGACTTCGCGACCACCGGTGACGGTATCCTCACCGGACTCCACCTCGTCGCCGAGATGGCCCGCACCGGCAAGCCGCTCCACGAGCTCGCCGCCGTGATGACCGTGTTCCCGCAGATCCTCGTGAACGTGCGCGGCGTCGATCACCACGCGCTGAAATCCGACGAGGTCATCGCCGCCGCCGTGCGCGAGGCCGAAGCCGAACTCGGAGACACCGGCCGGGTGCTGCTGCGTCCGTCCGGCACCGAGCCGATGGTGCGCGTCATGGTCGAGGCGGCCGACCAGGCCACCGCCGACCGGCTTGCGCACTCCCTCGCCGACGTCGTGCGCCTGCGCCTCGCCCTCGACTCCCTCTAGGACCCGGGCCCGGTCGGAGCGAACGAGCGGTAGAGAATGCCGCGTTCGACGAGCGTCCAGGCCGTGCTCACCGTGAGGTAGAGCGTCGCGGCCAGCGGGACCACGCTCGCGAACACAAGCGTCAGGAACGGGAGCCAGCTGAGGGTTGCGGCGAGCCGTGCTGCAGCGGGCCGGGCTGTCGGCACGACCGGAGAGGCGTATCGCGCAGCCAGTCGTCGAGAGAGCCCCGCGGTCAGGGCGATGACGGCGAGGAGCGCTCCGAACAGCATGAGTCCGGGCCAGAAGACCGGGGTGGTGCCCAGAAGCGCAAGGAACGACGTGCCGAGCGGGACGCCGCCGAGCTCCTGAGCGAGGAGCGGATTCGGTTGTCCGTTGATGCTGGCGAGGACGAAGAGCGCGTACACGGTCGACACGATCGGCGCCTGCAGGAGCGTCGGCAGGCATCCGGCCAGGGGCGACGCCTTCTCGGCCGCGTAGAGCTCGGCTGTCCTGCGGTTCAGTAGCTCGGGGTCGGCCCGGTACCGGCGTTGCAGCTCCCGGAGTTTCGGGGCGAGGCGCCTGCGGACGAACTCGGCGCGCACCTGGGCGCGGCCGACCGGTACGAGAACTGCCCGCAACAGGAGCGTGACCAGGACGATGACGAGTGCGGTGCTGCTCGCACCGGAGATGGGTGCGAGCGCGGAGGAGAAGGTGGTGACGGCCGCCGAGGCGGCTTGGAGCAGGGCTGCGACGGGCGCAACGGAATAGAGGTCCACGGAGGATATCCCAACGGTCGGAGGAAGAGGGGCGCGTCTGCGTTCGCGCTGCCTCGCCCTGCGTTGGAGTTGCCGGCTGAGGTCTAGGCGACCGCGAGCGGCCGGGCCGGTGCGCGCGGGCGTGGACGCCCGGCGGTGTTGGGATGACTCGGTGCGGCGAGTTCGCTGAGCACCTCGCGGTGTCGGTGGGAGCGGCGGCCGACTGTGATCTCGAGGGCGTCGGCGGCCGTGAGTCGGCACTGGACCCCGATAACGAGCGCCAGGCCGAGTACGGCGACGCCGGCGAAGAACATCATCCCCGGTTCGGTCGGCACGAGGATGAGCGCGAGCAGCGGACCGGCCAGGTACAGCACCAGCGCGGTGTAGGCGGCTCTCACGATCGCGCCTCCAGGCGGGTCGGCCAGAACGATTGGTGAGTCGACTCTACGCCGCGGAGTGAAGCAATTCGACGGAGATTTTCGGTTCTGAACCGGTCTACCCGGTCTCCCACGTATCGGAAAGCCAAAAACCCCGTCGAATCGGTCAGGGCTGCGGGCGGATGCCGCACCGCTCAGAGCTTGCGGAGCAGCACCTTCGACACGGCGTGGTTCTCGTCCTTGCGGAGCACAAGGGTCGCCCGGGAGCGCGTCGGCAGGATGTTCTGCACCAGGTTGGGCTCGTTGATCTCGTCCCAGATACGGCGGGCCTCCCGGCGGGCCTCGTCCTCGGTCATCGTCGCGTACCGGTGGAAGTACGACTTCGGGTTGCTGAACGCGCCGCGCTGCAGGCGCAGGAACCGGTCGACGTACCAGCGGGCGATGTCCTGGGTGCGGGCATCCACGTAGACGGTGAAATCGAAGAGGTCGCTGACCGTGAGCCCGTGCCC
>NZ_JASJVF010000190.1:0-6434 GCF_035019805.1 Cryobacterium sp. 10I1 | reverse complement strand
CGCGTTCCAGTCGGCGCCCGCCGTGACGACGTCGCGCACGGTCTCGAACTCTGCGGCGGTGAGGCTGCCGACCGGGTCCTGCCGCACGACGGTTTCGGCGGATCCGTCGGGGAACGGGCGCACGTCTGCGGTCTCCAGGTACCCGGCCAGTCCGGCGAAGTAACGGAAGATCGCTGCGGCATTCGAGGCCGCGCGCCCGGTCTCGGCGACCGGGGAGCCGTTCTCCCACGTGTTGGTGTGCGAGATCGCCGCCGCCCGCTTCTCGATCTCGCCGGCCAGGCGTTCCAGGTACCCGGCGCGCACCGAGGAGGCCAGCCCGCGCCACCCGTCAGCGCCGGCGCCGGCACGCGCGAACGCGCGGCGGGCGGCCGCGACGGCGAGGTCGACGTCGGCGGCGGATGCCACCGGCACACTGCCCCACTCCGCTTCCGTCGCGGGGTTGGTCACCGTGGTCCGACCGGTTCCGCTCGCCGCACGCCAGGCGCCGTCGATGAAGAGGTCGTCGGTGTGCCGATAGGGCAGCGTGGCCGGGAACCTCGTGGGCTGGACGGGCTGGCCGGCCGCAGCCGTGGCCGTGGCCGCCGCTGTCGGTGCCGCGTCGATCGACTGCCCCGTCATCAGAGCACCGCGATCTTCAGCAGCGCCTCTGCCCTGTCGAGTTCGATCGTCGCCATCTCGAGGCCGGCAGCGGTGATGAGCTCCGGCAGGATCTCGGCCCGCAGGCGCCGGCAGTAGAACGACGGCGTCTGGCCGAACCAGCTCGAGGCGAGGGCGATGCCGGCCGGGGTGAAGCGCCAGAGCCGGTCAGCGTCGCGCACGAGCGAGTCCTCGATCGAGTACGACTCGACGCGGGTGTCATGGCCGTCGATGATGTCGGTGACCCGGGTGATGAAGGCCTCGTCGTAGCCGAGGCCCGGCAGCACCTCCCTGGCGATCATGCAGCCCTTGAGCTCGTGCTCGTAGCGGATCTGGGCCTGGCGCCAGTTCGCGCCGAAGCCCTCCGAGATGATCTTGGTCTCGTCCACCCTGGCCCAGCCGCTGTCGTGCAGCAGGATGGCCACCCGCACGACGAGGGCGTCGGCCTCCGGGTAGGCCTCGCAGAGCCGCTCGGCGAAAGCGAAGGAGATCGGCACGTGGATGTCGTTGCTGCGCGTGCGCATCTCGGTCTCGACGGCGCGCCAGAGCGGGTCGAGGTCGCTCGGGCCGACCGCGGCGACGGCGATGGGCGAGGTGTCGATGGACTGGTCGGTCTGCAGTGTCATGGCGTTCTCACTTCGAGGTTGGGGCGCCGGAGCGCGGAGGCTGGGGCTAAGCGGCCGGACTGCCGGCGGGAACGGGGACTGCAGGAGGAGCGAGATCAACGGCGGCCGGCGCAGGCACCGCACGCCCGGCATCCGCCGTCTCGACGGCCGCGAAGAGTTTCTTGAGCGGAACGGTGGTGTCGGTCGCAACATCCGCCGGCACAGAAAGGCCCTTGTGGAGGGCGTTCTTCACGGCCATGAAGTCGAGCGGGCTGTTGATGCAGTCAGCGGCGATGAGCCGGCCACCCCGGTAGTAGAGCACCGAGAACTTCTCGGAGTCCGGCTCGCCGCGCAGAACGACCCGGTCGTGCCCGCCGCTCAGCCCGGCGATCTGCAGTTTGAGGTCGGCCTGGTCCGACCAGAACCACGGCACCGTGCGGTGCTCTGCCGGGAGTCCGAGCAGGGTGGCCGCGGCCACCTTGGCCTGCTCGACCGCGTTCTGCACGCTTTCGAGGCGGATGCGGCCGACACCGAAGTCCCCGATCGACGGGTTCGGCATGTTCGCGCAGTCCCCGGCGGCCACGGTGAGTCCGTCGGAGGCGAGGGCCCTTGCGTCCACCACGATCCCGTTGTCGACCTCGAGGCCCAGCTGCACGGCGAGCTCGGTGCGCGGGACGACCCCGACGCCGATCAGCACGACATCCGCCGCCACGATCTCGCCGGAGCCGTCGCCGTCACCCGGACCGAGCTCGACGCCGGCGACCCGGTCGTGCTCGCCGACGAACCGCACGACCTGCGCGTTCAGCACCACGCTGATGCCGCGGCGCCGGTGCGCCTGCAGGTAGAACTCGCTGGTCTGCTCGGAGACCGCCCTCCCGACGAGGCGGGGAGCCGCCTCGAGCACAGTGACGTTCTTACCGGCGGCCCTGGCCCCCGCTGCGACCTCGAGGCCGATGAAGCCGCCGCCGACGACCACGACGTTCCGCGCCTCACGCAGTTGCTGCTCGAGCACGGTCGCCTCCGTCGCGGTCCGCAGGTAGCTGACGCCCTCGAGCTCGGAGCCCTCGAACGGGATCGTGCGCGGTGCGGCTCCGGTGGTGAGAGCGAGCCGGGCGAATGCGAAGGTGCGCCCGGACTCCGCCGTCGCGACGCCGCCGTCCGCGTTCCGGACGATGCGGAAGATCCGCTCCCGCGGCACGAGGTCGATGGAATGCTCGCGGTAGAAATCGTGGGTGCGGAAGGCCAGGGAGTCAGCGGTCGCCTCGCCCTTGAGGAACGCCTTGGAGAGCGGCGGCCGCTGGTACGGGGCGTGCGGCTCCTCGCCGACGAGGGTGATCGGGTCGGTGTAGCCGAGTTCGCGCAGTGTCGAGGCGAGTTGCACCCCGGCCTGGCAGTTGCCGATGATGAGGGTGCCCAGCCGGGGTGCTGCGGTCGTGTCGCCCATGCCGGTCACACCTGCGTTTCGGGGGTCTGCACGTGCACGGACACGTCGTCGGTCAGTTTCAGCTGGCAGGAGAGCCGGGAATTGTCCTCCCGGTCGACGGCCGTTCCGTCGAGCATGTCGTCCTCGAGGTCGAGCTTCGGCGGGAACAGCCCCGCGCTCTCTGCGCACAGGAAGACGTGGCAGGTGGCGCAGGACAGGCTGCCGCCGCACTCGGCGACGATCCCGGGAACGCCGTTGCGCACCGCGGTCTCCATCACGGAATCGCCCGCGAATCCGGTGACGATGGTCTCTGTGCCGTCGAAGGCGACGTAGCTCACGGTTGGCATTTCTCGGTCTCCTGGTTCGGTTCTCTGGGTTACGGGTGGGTCAGAGGAACTGCCGGCCGCCGTCGACCACGATGGTCTGGCCGGTGATGTAGTCGCTGCCGGGTGCGGCGAGGAACAGGGCCGCCCCGACGATGTCCTCCGGTTCGCAGGCCCGCTTGAGCGAGCCGCGGTCGACGCCGTAGCTCTCGGCGCCCGCGATGAGCCCGTAGCTGGCCTCGGTCAGGGTGAAGCCGGGTGCGATCGCGTTGACGGTCACGTTGCGGTCGCCGAGTTCCTTGGCGAGCACCCGGGTGAGCGCGATGACGCCGCCCTTCGAGGCCACGTAGTGGGCCCACTGGGCCGATCCGCTCATCACCGTGGCGGAGGAGAGGTTGATCACCTTTCCGCCGTCCGGCAGGTAGGGCGTGCAGGCCCGGGTGACGAGCCACGGCCCCTTGAGGTTGACGGCCATCACCCGGTCCCACTCGTCGGGGTCGAGGTCGGTGAAGGGGGCACGGGTCACGGTCGCGTAGATCGCGGCGTTGTTGATGACGACGTCGATCACGCCGGCCTGGGCCGGGGGCACCGTACCGGGGGCGGATGCGCCGGGCCGGGCCTCGAGGACCCAGCCGGCGGCATCCGCGGCCAGCCGGGTGACCGAGGCGAGGTCGGTGACGTCGACCGGGAGGGCGAGGGCGGTTCCGCCGGCCTCTTCCACGAGAACGACGGTCTCCCGCGCGCCCTCGAGGTTGACGTCGGCGACGACCACCCGGTCGCCCTGGGCCGCGAAGCCCAGGGCGAAGGCACGGCCCAGGCCGCCGGCGGCGCCGGTGATCAGCACCGTCCTCTGCGAGACCCCGGCCGCGCCGCGCTCAGGCATGGCTGCTCTCGGCGAGGACGGCGTCGAGCTGGGCGGCCGCGGCAGGGGCCAGGGCGAGGTCGTGCTCGTGGGCCAGGCCGGCAACGTCCTGCTCGGCGCCGTGATCTTCGACGATCGTCACGGTCCCGTTGTTGCCGTCGACCCGCAGCCACTGTCCCGTCCTGATCTGGGCGGAAGCGGTTCCGGTTCCGGTGACCGCGGGCATCCCGTACTCACGGCAGACGATGGCCGCGTGGCTCATCATGCCGCCGATGTCGGTGACGGTCGCGCGGATCTTCCCGAAGATCGGGCCCCACGACGGCGCCGTGACGGGAGCGACCAGGATGTCGCCCTCCTGCACCTCGGAGAGCTGGTCGGAACTGCTGATGACCCGGGCCGGGCCCTCCGCGACGCCGCTCGAGGCGGCCATTCCGCGGAACTCGCCCTCCGGCGCGTCGGAGTCGCCGAGCCAGTTCTTGATCTGGTCGCTCGTGATGCCCCAGAGCATCAGGGTGAAGGGCTCGGTGATCACAGCGGGCGGCGTGTTGAGCGCCGGCTGCGGGCGCTCCTCGGAGAGCGCGTCGACGATGACCTTGCGCCGGGCGACCTCGGCCGGCCAGTAGTCCGGGCCGATCGCGGGGGCGCCGACGGCCCAGCCGGTGACGTAGTCGAAGAGCGTCTCGCGCACCTCGTCGCGGCGGAGGTAGAACATGCCGTTCGCCTCCGGCCAGAACCCGGCCTCGGAGAGCATCTTCGAGAGCTGGCGGGCCTTCCGCCAGAAGACGCCCATGGTCCAGTGCTCGATGTAGAAGTTGTGGTTCTCCACGTAGGGGTAGACCTGCCGCGCGAGACCGAGCTTGCCCTGGAACGCGGCGAGCTGTTCTGGGCTGAGCAGTTCGGAGTATTCCTCGGTGATGCGGTCGCGCTCGGCGACGAGCTCTGCGACGGGACGGTCGATGCCGACACCGTTCTGCACGCGAACGATGTAGTCGGCGATGTAGCCGAGCGGCAGCTCGAGGTGGTCCATCCAGTACTTGTCGTGGGCGTAGAAGCCGTTGCCGACGGTGAAGTTGAACCAGGGATCCTGTGCCTCGGTCCAGGCCGCGAGCCACTCCGCTCCGCCCGCGGCCGCGCCGATCGCGGCGAGGGTTTCCTCCGGGTTCTCGGTGTTGCCGAAGTGACCGTCGACGCCGAGTTCGACGGCGAGCTTGGCGAGCTTCTTGAGCTCGTCATCCGGTCGGAAGAGCTCCATGTCGACGCCCTGCACCATCTTCGCGACGGCCTGGTCCGGGATGCCGGGGAAGACCTCCTTGCAGAAGCTGAAGAAGTCGAGGTAGGCCACGTAGCCGAGGTTGAGGAACTCGAAGTGGTACTGCCAGGCCCGGTAGGTGAGGGACACGAGCTTGTCGAAGTTGCCGAGGAGCTCGTCGTTCGGGCCGAGACCCTTGCCGCTCGTGACGTCCTCGAGCGGGACCGCGTTCGGCAGCGCCTCGAAGGACAGGGCGTTGAGCTCGTCGATCGTGCCGCGGATCTTGCCCTGCCATTTTTCGAGCAGGCCGTCCCAGTTCTGGAAGTAGTGGCCGGCGCGGGCCATGAACTCGGGAACGCGGGCGGCGATCTCGGTCTCGGGAACACCGACGGGCGACATGAACACGTAGCCGTTGTGGATGCGGAACTCGATGCCGTTGGCCGGCGGGATCAGCAGGTGGCGGGAGTTGTACTGGCCGAGGCAGGAGACGGCGAACTCGAAGCCGATGGTCTCGAAGGGCTTGGTCACCGTCGGCCAGTGCTGGCTGTCGCAGAACCAGAACTTGGCCTCTTCGACCTCACGCCGGTTCTCCTGGAAGACCAGGTTGTAGGCGTAGAGGTCCTTCCAGCCCTCTGCGGGGGCCGCGGGCTTCTGGTCGTACGGGCTGGGGAATGACTTCTCTGTCATGGTTCAACCGTTCTGTGTGGGTAAACGCGGGTGGAGGGGACGAGCGGGGAAGATGAGGCGCAGCGGATGCGCGGGAGATCAGGCCTTGCCGGCCTGCGTCATCAGCGAGCGGGTGATGCTCTCGATGCCGAACCCGGCGGACTGCGTCGGAATCGAACCCGACGCCGTCGAGGAGAACACCGTCTCGGGTCGGGACTGCAGCAACAAGAGGTTCTCCCCGTCCGGCAGGTCGCGGTCGAGGGCCCATTCGATGTCCTGGGGGCACTTGAAGTGCTTCTCGGCGCGCTTGGCGATCGCGGCGATCGCGGTGATCTCCGTGTCGCTGATGCAGAGGCGCCCGCGGCGGTCGGCAGGGACCTCGCGTTCGACGAGGGACTTGCTCGCGGGGTCGGGCACGAGTTCGGCGTGCTTGTCGCCGATCGAGTGCTTCACGACCATGAGCATGACCTTGTCGACGGTGATGTTGTCCGGCGTCACCTGCCCGGAGACGACGAGCTCGCCGAGCCCGTACGAGGCCTCCATCACGATCTTGGAGCGGTCGCCATTGGTCGGGTCCATGGTGATCGCGACGCCGGCGACCCGGGCGTTCACCATCTTCTGCACCGCGACGGCCATCGAGAGGCCTTCGTTGGGGATCTTGTTCTTCAGC
>NZ_JASJVF010000189.1:0-6455 GCF_035019805.1 Cryobacterium sp. 10I1 | reverse complement strand
CGGCCTCGCCCAGCTCTTCTTCGATCCTCAGCAGCTGATTGTACTTGGCAACGCGCTCGGAGCGGGCAGGCGCTCCGGTCTTGATCTGGCCGGCATCCGTCGCGACCGCGAGGTCGGCGATGAAGGTGTCTTCGGTCTCACCGGAGCGGTGCGAGATGACGGTCGTGTAGCCGGCGCGCTGCGCGAGGGCAACGGCGTCGAGCGTCTCGGTGAGGGTACCGATCTGGTTGACCTTGACGAGGATCGAGTTGGCCGTGCCGAGGGCCAGGCCCTTGGCAAGACGCTCCGGGTTGGTCACGAACAGGTCGTCTCCGACGATCTGCACGAGGCCGCCGATTTCGGCGGTGAGGTGCACGTAGCCATCCCAGTCGTCTTCCTCGAGCGGGTCTTCGATCGACACGAGCGGGTAGGACTTGACGAGGTCGACGTAGTACGCGGACAGCTCCTGGGCAGAAAGTTCCTTGCCCTCGAAGTGGTAGACGCCGTCCTTGTAGAACTCGGACGCGGCGCAGTCGAGTGCCAGGCCGATGTCCTTGCCGGGCGTGTAGCCGGCGTTGGTGATGGCTTCGACGATGAGGTCGAGTGCCGCACGGTTGCTCGGGAGGTTCGGAGCGAATCCACCCTCGTCGCCGAGGCCGGTGGAGAGGCCCTTCGACTTGAGCAGGGCCTTCAGGGCGTGGTACGTCTCGGTGCCCCAGCGGAGGCCCTCGGCGAAGGACTCGGCACCGAGCGGGACAACCATGAATTCCTGGATGTCCACGTCGTTGTCGGCGTGCGAGCCACCGTTGATGATGTTCATCATCGGGACCGGAAGGGTGTGCGCGTTCGGGCCACCGAGGTAGCGGAACAGGGGCAGGCCGGCCGAGGTGGCTGCGGCCTTGGCGACGGCCAGGCTCACGCCGAGGATGGCGTTGGCGCCGACGCGGTGCTTGTTCTCGGTGCCGTCGGTTTCGATAAGTACGGCGTCGACGATGCGCTGGTCGGTGGCGTCGAGGTCCTCGACTGCCGGGCCGAGCTCGTCGATAACGGCGTCGACGGCCTTGAGGACGCCCTTGCCGAGGTAACGCGACTTGTCGCCGTCGTGAAGTTCATAAGCTTCGAACGCACCGGTGGATGCGCCCGACGGAACGGCGGCACGGCTTACGGAGCCGTCATCAAGCAATACCTCGACCTCGACGGTCGGGTTGCCTCTGGAGTCGAGAATCTCGCGCGCTACTACTGCCTCAATGAGAGCCACAGCTATCTCCTGTTTCCTGTTATTTCCTAATGGGTGGGGTGTTGGTATGGGGGGAACGTGCAGGAAGACGACACTGTGTTCCAATCATGTAACAGTCTAGCGACGGAGGCTCCGAGCGCGGGAATCAGCCCGCGAGCGGGCGGAAGTCGAGCGCGGCGGCGTCCGCTGTTTCATCGGTGACGAAGGCGTACCGCCCATAGCCCGCCTCGGCAGCGCGACCGAGCAGGGCCTTGAGGTTCTTGGTGCGGTGTTCGAGCCGCACCCGCAGGCCCTCGGCGACGAGTGCGGTCTTCAGGGCGACGAGGCGGCCGGGAGCCGCGTCCTTCTCGTGGATGAGCACAACGGCGTTCTCGGCGGATGCGCCGGTGCCGCCGAGCAGGTCGACGATGCGTTCGAAGCCGATCGAGAAGCCGCAGGCGGGAACGTCGACGCCGAGGAATCGGCCGATCATGCCGTCGTACCGGCCGCCGCCGCCGAGCGAGTAACCGAGATCGGGGTGCGCGATCTCGAAGATCGTTCCGGTGTAGTAGCCCATGCCGCGCACGAGCGTCGGGTCGAAGACGAGGTCGGCGCCGGGGAGCGCGTCGCGGAGGGCGAGCAGGTCGGCGTAGGCGACCGGGTCGAGCCAGGCGGGTGCTGCGGACGCATCGGGCTCGCCGGCCGAGCCGAGCAGGTCCCAGCCGGCCGAGGCTATCGAGCGGAGGGTCTCCGCGATGCCGTCGGTGGGGATGCCGAGGCCGTCGAGTTCGGTGACGACGCCGTCGACGCCGATCTTGTCGAGCTTGTCGATCGTGATCAGGGCCCGCTCGAACAGATCCGCAGGGACCTGCCAGTACGCGAGCAGGGCGGTGAGGATGCGGCGGTCGTTGATGCGCACCGAGCAGCCGGTGAGGCCGAGGGCGTCGAGGGCGGCCATCGTCGCCGTGATGAGTTCGATCTCGGCGAGCGGGCCCGCCTCGCCGATGATGTCGATGTCGCACTGCACGAACTGGCGGTACCGGCCCTTCTGCGGGCGTTCGGCCCGCCAGACCGGGGCGATCTGGATCGCCCGGAACACCGTGGGCAGGGCGGCGCGGTGCGTCGCGTAGAACCGGGCGAGCGGGACGGTGAGGTCGAAGCGGAGGCCGAGGTCGGCGAGGCCGAGCAGGTCGCCGGACTCCGCGGCGGCGAGGGCGTCGGCAGGGGCGAGGCCGCGCTTGAGCACCGCGAAGCCGAGCTTCTCGTTGTCGCCGCCGAGGCCGGAGTGCAGCCGGGCGGAGTCTTCCATGACCGGGGTCTCGATCTCGTCGAAGCCGTGCGCGGCGAAACTGCGCCGGATCACGCCGAGCGCGTGCTCGCGACCGGCCTTCTCAGCGGGGAGGAAGTCGCGCATGCCGCGCGGCGGGGTCACCTGTGTTGCCATGGAATCCATTGTCTCAGGTCGGGCCGGGCGGCCCGGCCCAGTGGCGGTCAGTCGTTGTCGGCGGGGAGGCCGATGATGCCGGCATCCGAGAAGTCGGTCGCGGCATCCGCTGCACCGTCGAACCCCGCGCTGTCGAACCCCGCACCGTCGAGCCCCGCGCTGTCGAGCTCAGCGGCACGGATCTCGTCCTGGAGCCCGCGCACGGCGGTGCGCAGGGCGCGTTCGGAGTCGAGGCCGCGAGCCTTCGCCGCGGAGACGATCGCGAGCAGCAGGGGGCCGAGCTCGTCCTCGCTCTCGAGCGGGAGCGGGAAGTCGGCGCCGTCCGCATCGAGCAGCCCGATCTTCTGGGCGCGCCCGAGCACCTTGTCAGCGAGGGCGAGAGCGGGCATGCCTTGCGGGATGCCGTCGAGTACGCTCGTGCGGCCGGGCTTCTCGGTGGCCTTGAAACCGTCCCAGGCCGCGGCGACGTCGTCCGCGGTCGCGAGGTCGAGGTCTCCGAAGACGTGCGGATGCCGGCCCTCGAGTTTCCGGGTGAGGCTCGCGGCGACATCCTGCAGGTCGAAGTCCTCGCCGGCGGTGTGCGCGGCGAGGTCGGCATGGAAGAGGACCTGGTAGAGCACGTCGCCGAGTTCCTCGAGGAGTTCCTCGCGGCCACCGGCCTCGATCGCCTCGACCAGCTCGTGGCTTTCCTCGAGCAGGTAGGGCACGAGGGAGGCGTGGGTCTGCTCCATGTCCCAGGGGCAGCCGCCGGGAGCGCGCAGCCGCGCGACCGTCCGGACGAGGACGTCGATCGGGGTATCGGTCCGCGGGTCGATCGGGGCGTCGATCGGGTTGGCGTCGGTCACGACTTCCTCCTGGGGTTGGGGTTCTGCGTGGTCGTCGGTGCAGCCTTGGGTGCGGCGCCCGGCGCAACGGGCTCCTCGATGGGACGGGGGAAGATCGCGGCGAGCAGGGAGCCGGCCCAGGCGATCAGGGCGGCGTCGCCGAGCGGTTCGTCGTTGATCCGCGGCATCGGCACCATGATGGCCCCGGTTGCGACGGTGTACCGCGAGCCGGGGTACATCCGCTTCAGGCGTACCTGCATCGAGTCGGCGAGGTCGGCAGAGGCGACCCGCAGGTTGGAGCCCATCGCGACGACCTCGCTCAGGCCGGCCTGCTGGGAGAGCCAGCGCAGCCGGGAGACCAGGATCAGGTTCTGCACCGGTTGCGGGGGTTCGCCGTAGCGGTCGGTGAGTTCCTCGAGCACGAGGTCGATCTGGTCCCTGGCCGCGGTCGGCGAGCTCGCCGCGGAGAGCTTCTGGTAGGCCTCGAGGCGGAGGCGCTCGCTGTCGACGTAGTCCTCGGGGATGTGCGCGTCGACGGGCAGCTCGAGCCGGAGCTCGGTCTGGCCCTCTGCGACGTCGCCGCGGAAGGCGCTCACCGCCTCGCCGATCATCCGCAGGTAGAGGTCGAAACCGACCCCGGCGATGTGCCCGGCCTGTTCGCCGCCGAGCAGGTTGCCTGCCCCGCGGATCTCGAGGTCTTTCAGGGCGACCTGCATGCCGGCGCCGAGCTCGTTGTTCGCGGCGATCGTGGAGAGCCGGTCGTGGGCGATCTCGGTGAGCGGCTTGTTCTCGTCGTAGAGGAAGTATGCGTACGCGCGCTCCCGGCCGCGGCCGACCCGGCCGCGCAGCTGGTGCAGCTGGCTCAGCCCGAACTTGTCCGCCCTGTCGATGATGATGGTGTTCGCGTTGGCGATGTCGAGGCCGGTCTCGATGATCGTCGTCGAGACGAGCACGTCGAACTTGCGCTCCCAGAAGTCGACGACGACCTGTTCGAGCTGCGCCTCGGGCAGCTGCCCGTGTGCGACGGCGATCCGGGCCTCCGGTACGAGTTCGGCGATGTGAGCGGCGATCCTGTTGATGCTCGACACCCGGTTGTGCACGACGAAGATCTGGCCTTCGCGGAGCAGCTCGCGCCGGATGGCCGCGGCGACCTGCCGGTCGGAGTACGGCCCGACGAACGTGAGGATCGGGTGCCGGTCCTCCGGCGGGGTCGCGAGGGTCGACATCTCGCGGATGCCCGTGACCGCCATCTCGAGGGTGCGCGGGATCGGCGTCGCGCTCATGGCGAGGATGTCGACGTTGGTCTTGAGCTTCTTGAGGGCGTCCTTGTGCTCGACGCCGAACCGCTGCTCCTCATCGATGATGACGAGGCCGAGGTCCTTGAAGATGATCGACCCGGTCAGGAGCCGGTGGGTGCCGATCACCAGGTCGACCGTGCCGTCGAGGATGCCGGCGACGGTCTCCCGGGATTCCTTCTCGGTCTGGAACCGGCTCAGGGCGCGGATGTGCACGGGGAACCCGGCGAATCGCTCCTGGAAGGTCTCCATGTGTTGGCGCACCAGCAGGGTCGTCGGCACCAGGATCGCGACCTGCTTGCCGTCCTGGATCGCCTTGAATGCTGCGCGCACGGCGACCTCGGTCTTGCCGAAGCCGACGTCGCCGGAGAGGAGCCGGTCCATCGGGATGGGCCGTTCCATGTCGGCCTTGACCTCGTCGATCGTCGTGAGCTGGTCGGGGGTCTCCGCGAACGGGAACGCCTCCTCGAGCTCGCGCTGCCAGGGCGTGTCGGGCCCGAAGGCATGGCCCTTGCTCGCCATCCGTGCCGAGTAGAGCTTGACGAGCTCGACGGCGATGTCCCGCACCGCGTGCCGGGCCTTCGACTTCGCGCTCGACCAGTCGCTGCCGCCCATCTTGCTGAGCGCGGGCGCCTCACCGCCGATGTACCGGCTGACGAGGTCGAGCTGGTCGGTGGGCACGAAGAGCTTGTCGCCGGGGTGCCCGCGCTTGGACGGTGCGTACTCGAGCACGAGGTACTCGCGCTTGGTCTTGACCGGGTTGCGGCCGCCGCTCGACACCTCGCGCTGGGTCAGTTCCACGAACCGGCCGATGCCGTGGGTCTGGTGCACGACGTGGTCGCCGGCCTTGAGCTGCAGCGGGTCGACGACGTTCTTGCGCCGGCTCGCGAGCTTCTTCACCTGGCGGGCGTCATAGCCGACCGTGCGTCCGTAGAACTCGGACTCGCTGACGAGGGTGAGCTTCGTCTCGGCGAGCTCGAAACCGTGGTCGACGGATGCCTTCAGCAGGTAGGCGATGCCGGGTTCCGGCTCTGACGGCCATTCGGTCACGATCCGGGCGGGGAGTTCGTGCTCGGCGAGCACCGCGGCGGCTCGTTCGACGAGCCCGGCACCCTGGGCGAGCACGCCGACGGTCCAGCCGTCCTTCATCCGGCTGCTGAGGTGCCCGATGGCGCCCTCGACGCTGCCCTGGAAACTGGGGACCGCCTCGCCCTCGACCCTGAGGGTGAGGAGGTCGTCGATTTCGCGGTGCTCTGGCAGGACCGGGGCATCCGTCGGGGCGGCCTGGAAGGAACTGAAAGTCCACCAGACGTGCGCGGAGGCCGGCGCGCCGGGAGCGGTGTGCGTGACCGAGTCGCGCAGCCGGCCGAGGGTGAGGAAGTCGCCGGACTCGAGGTCGATCGGGGCGTCTGCACCCGCGGTCGCTGCGCTCCAGGCCGCCCCGAGGAACTCGCGGTTCGTCTCGGCGAGGCTGATCGCCCTGCTGGCGACACGTTCGGGCGAGACCACGGCGACGGCGGCTTCGGCGGGGAGGTAGTGCGTGATCGGCACGAGCCGGTCGACGAGGGCGGGCGCGAGGCTCTCCATGCCCTCGACAGGGATACCCTCCGCGATCTTCGCGAGGAGGCCGGCGAGGCTGGGGAACTCGTGCTGCATCTCGCGGGCGCGCTGCCGCACGGCGGGGCTCAGCAGCAGCT